>NZ_JBFUMG010000297.1:0-5465 GCF_054049495.1 Phyllobacterium sp. P5_D12
TGCTGGCACAGGCAACTGTGCAGGAGATGAAGGATTTCTGGACGCATTGGGCGAACAAGCCCCAGGTCGAAACCTTGCGTGGGCCGGAAACCGGCCTCGTCATGATGCGGGGACGCATCGGTGGTGGCGGTGCTCCCTTTAATCTGGGCGAAGCAACAGTCACGCGTGCAACAGTGCGGCTCGGCAATGGTGCAGTGGGTCACGCTTACGCCCTTGGACGATCGAGCGAGAAAGTCCGACTCGCGGCGATCTTCGATGCGCTGTGGCAGGAGCCGGCCTACCGCCAGACGGTTGAGGACACGATCCTCGCGCCCATTGCGCAACGCCTCAACGACAATCTTGAAGACAGACGTGCCGAAACGGCTGCGACCAAGGTCGACTTCTTCACAATGGTGCGAGGTGATAATTGATGCGCGCAGTTACACAGGTTTACGAAGGCGGTTTCAGCGATGCTGTTTTCAATTCGCAAGTGGTCTTTCGGGCACTGATGGACGCTATGGCTAGCCCGGGCCGCGTAATTGAGATCGGCAATCTGGCGGCTGCTCCGTCGCCGATTTCCTCGGTTGCAGCGTCAGTTGCGGCTACTTTGTTTGATCATGACGCGACGGTCTGGTGCGACAAGTCGATTACCAGCTCGGTGACGGCAATTGGCTGGCTGAAGTTTCATACCGGACTTGAACTGACATCAAATCCATCGGACGCACAATTTGCGTTGATCGGCGACCTTGAGACGATGCCATCGTTAGAATCCTTTGCCAAAGGCACCTCCGAATATCCGGATCGCTCGACAACAATTATTCTCCAGATCAATGGTTTTAACGGGCCGGAAGAACTGACACTAAGCGGCCCAGGCATCAAGGACACGCAAGGCTTTGCGCCAAGCCAGTTGCCAAAAATGTTCGTTGATCAATGGACCGCCAATCGCGGCGCCTTTCCGCGCGGTATCGACCTTGTCTTCGCTGGTAAAGGCGCACTCGCTGCGTTGCCGCGCACGACGTGCATTTCAAATAAGGAGGCGTGAGCCATGTATGTTGCTGTCAAAGGCGGTGAAGCCGCCATTCGCAATGCGCATAAACTGCTTGGCGAACGCCGCCGAGGCGATCGCTCGCTGCCAGCGATCGGCCTTGACCAGATCGTCGAACAGCTTGCATTGGCAGTCGACCGTGTCATGGCTGAAGGGTCGCTCTACGACACCGAGCTCGCGGCACTGGCAGTAAAGCAGGCGCGGGGCGATATGATCGAAGCGATCTTTCTGGTTCGCGCTTATCGCACCACATTGCCGCGCTTTGGCCATACCAGGCCGGTGGAGACCTCGCAGATGGCGATCGAACGACGCATATCTGCAACTTTCAAGGATTTGCCAGGCGGGCAGTTGCTCGGTCCGACATTCGACTATACGCATCGTCTGCTCGATCCCGAACTCGCCGAAGATGGGATCGTCGAAACGCCCGAACGTCGTGTTGAAGCGTACGAGCATACGCCACGCGTCACCGATATCCTCGGCCATGACGGTATGATTGAAGTCGATGGCGATATGCCCGAGGGCGTCGAGACAGGGGATCTCACACGCGAGCCGTTGTCGTTTCCGCTGGAGCGCGATTTGCGTTTGCAGGCGCTGGCTCGGGGTGATGAAGGGTTCCTTCTCGGTCTCGCCTATTCGACACAGCGAGGCTACGGGCGCAGCCACCCTTTTGCTGGCGAAATTCGTATCGGCGAAGTCGAAATCGAACTGGAAGTTGCCGAGCTTGATTTTCCTCTGACGCTGGGCCGCATTCGCGTCACCGAGTGCCAGATGATCAATCAATTCAAGGGCTCATCCAAACAGCCCCCGCAGTTTACCCGCGGCTATGGCCTCGTATTCGGCCAAAGTGAACGCAAATCCATGTCGATGGCGCTGTGTGACCGCGCGTTGCGGGCGAGGGAACTCGGCGAGGACATCACGGCTGCAGCGCAGGACGAGGAATTCGTCATTTCCCACAGTGACAATGTGCAGTCCACCGGCTTCGTCGAGCATCTGAAACTGCCCCATTATGTCGACTTCCAGGCAGAGCTTGACCTTGTGCGCCGCATGCGCGGCGAGCATCAACGCCGCGAGAGCGAAAACAGCGAAACCAAAGAGGCAGCAGAATGAAGAGAGTGAAGTTCGACCATATTGCACCAGTTCTGTTTCACGGATGGCGAGACAATCCACTAGGAAGGTGGCGAGGCCGATGCCTTTCCATCGGACGAAGCTGCCTGACAACGTGGTTGGCGGCCAGCCGGAAACCGATAAGGCCGGGTGAATTTTGCTCAAATCCTTCGGGCTTCGGCATCGTCCGATGGRAAGGCATCGGCCTCGCCAAATCCCTCGACCTTGAACCAAATTCCCTCCGGCAGAACGGTGCAATATGATCGAATCTCACTCTCAGCTTGCGACATATAATTTCGCCTATCTCGACGAACAGACGAAACGGATGATTCGTCGCGCTATCCTGAAGGCAATTGCCATTCCCGGTTATCAGGTGCCGTTCGCGTCGCGTGAAATGCCGATGCCCTATGGTTGGGGCACGGGCGGCGTTCAGGTGACGGCTGCGGTGATTGGCCCGAATGACACGTTGAAAGTGATTGACCAAGGCGCCGACGATACGACCAATGCCGTGTCGATCCGCGCCTTCTTCCAAAAGGTTTCCAATGTTCGGGTGACTACAAAAACGACGGAGGCGAYGATCATCCAGACACGCCACCGCATTCCCGAAACTGCGCTGCAAGCTGGGCAAACGCTCGTTTATCAGGTGCCGATCCCGGAACCACTGCGTTTTCTTGAGCCGCGCGAGACCGAGACGCGAAAGATGCATGCGCTTGAAGAATATGGACTGATGCATGTGAAGCTCTATGAAGACATCGCTCGTCACGGCCGCATCGCCACGACCTATGCTTATCCTGTGAAAGTCGTGGGCCGTTATGTGATGGATCCATCGCCCACACCAAAATTCGACAACCCAAAGATGCATCAATCTCCAGCATTGCAACTATTTGGTGCAGGGCGTGAAAAGCGTATCTATGCCATCCCGCCCTATACGGAAGTGGTGAGCCTCGATTTTGAAGATCATCCGTTCGAGATTCAGACATTCTCGGAGCCCTGCGCCCTATGCGGAGCCAAAGGCAGTTATCTCGACGAAGTCATTCTTGATGACAAAGGCGGCAGCATGTTTGTCTGCTCGGATACCGATTTTTGTGAGGATCGGCAGGCGGAGGGCCATCACGGCCATCTCTCGGCCAATCCTGCACAGGCAGCAGCCAGCCGTGCGGAGGCAGCAGAATGAGCGATATCCCACTCCTGAAAGTCAAAGCGCTTTCGAAATTCTACGGAAGCCGGATCGGCTGTCAAAACGTGTCCTTCGAGCTGTGGCCAGGCGAAGTTCTGGCGGTCGTTGGCGAATCCGGTTCAGGCAAGACGACGCTGCTGGACTGTCTGGCAACGCGCCTTGCACCTTCCACGGGTTCGGTCGAGTACCGGATGCGTGATGGCCAGTTCCGCGACCTCTACCGCATGAGTGAGGCCGAGCGGCGCTTTCTGATGCGTACGGATTGGGGCTTCGTCCATCAGAATCCAGCGGATGGATTGCGGATGACCGTATCTGCAGGTGCCAATGTCGGCGAACGGCTGATGGCTGTTGGCGACCGGCACTATGGCAAGATCCGCGCGACCGCTACCGATTGGCTCGGCCGTGTCGAGATTGCCGCCGACCGTATTGATGATCAACCGCGCGCTTTTTCCGGCGGTATGCGCCAGCGCCTTCAGATCGCGCGAAATCTGGTCACCAATCCGCGGCTCGTCTTTATGGATGAGCCGACAGGTGGTCTTGATGTATCGGTCCAGGCGAGACTTCTCGATCTGCTCCGTGGTCTCGTTAGCGATCTTGGTCTGGCAGCCATTGTCGTGACGCATGATCTTGCGGTGGCGCGTTTGCTCTCGCACCGGATGATGGTGATGAAGGATGGTCACATTGTCGAGACCGGTCTTACGGATCGCGTTCTTGATGATCCTCAGGCGCCTTACACCCAGCTTCTCGTTTCGTCCATCCTGCAGGTCTAGGAGAAAATCATGCCGACACCTCTCGTTGTCTCCGATGTCGCCAAGAGCTTCACCATGCACTTGCGCGATGGTATTCGACTGCCCGTCGTGGCAAACGTCTCCTTCTCCATCAAGGCGGGCGAATGCGCCGTTCTCGGCGGTCCCTCAGGAGCGGGCAAAAGCTCCATCCTGAAGATGGTTTATGGCAACTATGCCGTTGATCGCGGTCAGATCATCGTGCCCTATCGCGACCGGCTCGTTGACGTTGCCGCCGCCGATCCGCGCACGATGCTCGGCATCCGTCGCGACATGATCGGTTATGTCAGCCAGTTTCTGCGTACGGTACCGCGCGTTTCGGCGTTGGACGTTGTCGCGGAACCGCTGATTGCACGTGGTGTTGATCGTAAAGAGGCACGCGACAAGGCCGGATCATTGCTTGCCGGACTCAATTTGCCTGAACGGCTGTGGTCGCTGCCACCAGCGACATTTTCGGGCGGCGAACAGCAGCGCGTCAATATTGCTCGCGGCTTCATTACAGATCATCCGATCCTGCTTCTCGACGAACCAACGGCGTCGCTTGATGCCAAGAACCGCGATGTGGTGGTCTCGATGATCCAGCAGAAGAAGGACACGGGTGTGGCGATGCTTGGCATCTTCCACGACCAGGATGTGCGGGAAGCTGTAGCCGACAGGATCATCGATGTCACGGCGTTTTCTGTACCGAATGGCGTAGCGGCATAATTCCACCTTTGGGCTTTATTCGATTTTAAATCATCGGTTTTTCGGGAGCGGATCACGCAAATTTGTGTGCCGCTCCCGTTCTCTTTTGCACCGTCCAGGTGGGTTTTCCGTTGATAACACATAGGCTGAGAAAGCAATCCGAAGTTGTCACGCAACTGAAATGAAACTGCCATCGCAGGTTCACACAATCCCTCTAGGACGAAGCAGCGGCCAAAAGGGATTGACGAATGCTGAAGATTGAAAACGTGACGCGGCGCTTTGGCAGTAACATCGCCATCGACAACGTCAATGTTGAAATTCCGCAAGGCCAGATGGTCGGCATTATTGGCCGATCGGGCGCAGGCAAGTCGACCTTGCTGCGTATGATCAATCGGCTTATCGATCCTTCCGAGGGCTCGATCCTGTTCGAGGGCACCGATGTCGCCAAGCTGCGCGGTTCGCACCTGCGCAATTGGCAGCGTGATTGCACGATGATCTTCCAGCAGTTCAACCTTGTGCCGCGTCTCGATGTTCTTACCAATGTGCTTCTTGGGCGTCTAAACCATCGTTCGACGATCAAAAGTCTTCTCGGCATCTTCTCCAACGATGAGCGTGCCATGGCGGTCGCTGCTCTCGACCGGCTCGATATCGCCAAGACGGCTCTGCAACGCGCAGGCACACTCTCCGGAGG
>NZ_JBFUMG010000298.1:0-5451 GCF_054049495.1 Phyllobacterium sp. P5_D12
CATTGGCACAGACCCTTACGCCAAGAGAACGCGAAGTAATGGGCTGTGTAATCAGGGGTTTGATGAACAAACAGATCGCTTTCGAGTTGGGTATCAGCGAGGTGACCGTGAAGCTTCATCGCGGGAATGTCATGAGGAAAATGGAAGCCCGCACCGTAGTCGACCTTGTGAAAAAGGCGGAGATCATGGCCGGGTCGAGCCACCCACCTGTATCTTAGTATGGTATCGTGTAGCCAGGTTCGAGCGCATAACAAGTTGGTCATAAGAAATTAAAAAGGTTGGTGCTTTGCCCCCAGTTCCCACCATAGCGGTCGTAGACGACGACCAAACGATCCGAGAAGCAATGGACGACCTGGTCAAATCCTGCGGCTACGAATGCAAGCTGTTCTCTTCTGCGGAAGAATTCCTGGAATTCGAACCACGCTCGGAAATTGATTGCATGCTTGTCGATGTCAAAATGCCCGGTCTTAGTGGCATCGAATTACAGGTTGAACTTAACAAGCACTCCGGCAGGCCGCCGATGATCTTCGTGACGTCCTATAAAGATGAGCGTACGAGAGCCATCGCCATGAGCGGCGGCGCGCTCGCCGTATTAGGAAAGCCCGTAGATATCGATACGCTAATCAACTGCCTTGAGTTAGCCGTTCGCCGCTGATAGGTGCGGGTGTGCGGCGGAGTCTACGATTTTACAAAGCGGGATGTTGGCTCGACAATCTGTGTTTTCGGGCTCCCGCCGCAGCAAGGCTCATACGAGTTTAGGGTGATGGCGGTAACAAGGGCACGCCACCAAGACAATTGAACGCGGCTTTAACCTGCCTGCGCCCAAGTTTCCCCACCACCGCAAAGTAGAAAGAAGTGATGATCTCGTAAATCGTGGATTTCCCTGCCCGTTCGGGCCAGCGAGGACCGTCAAGACAGGCGTTGTCATTTCGGCTTACGGAAGTGAACCAGGTTTCGAAGCTGAAGAAATGCGCATCAGTAGGCGCCCGCACCCCGGTAAAACTCCGACTGCTCGGGTTTCATCCGCCGACGACGGACGCAAGCCGAGAGCACGCTCGCGCTCATTGGTGTCGGCCCCTATCTTCGCCCAATCTTGTTCAAGCTTGCCCACGTCAACCTTCAATCGATCGTTCGGTTGATCGTCGCGCTCGCGGCACTATTCGTTACCACAAAGCTGCTCCTCAAAACGGAGACCCCACGCCTCACCTTGCTTTCGATCAATAACACGCTCAAGGAGAGCGAGGCTCGCTATAGGTCGATATTCGACCGTACCTGTGTGGCGTTGTGGGAACAAGGCTACTCGCTTCTTCGCGAACACCTGTTGAACCTTAAGATGACGCTACGCTAGCCTAGCGCTTTTACGGAACGCCATCACCGCAGGAGTCTCTTTCCCCGTCATCCGCGACCTCGATAAGACCCTACGTAGCATCTCACCGGATAGACGACCATGTAGACGATGATGCGCACGCCATCCTCATCATGGATCAGCCGGGCAAGCACATGTCCACGACCTTCTCCATTTCAGGCAACATCCCAATCCTCCAACTGCCGCTGAAGTCACCGGATCTCGGTCCGGTTGACACTTCTGGCGTCCCAAACGCATCTCCGGTTCCCATGACAGCACCGTTGCCCATTGCTGTAAAGGTTAGCGCTACTCGGAATCGGTCTTAGCGCACGATGTCCCCGGTAGGCGGACAACGAGATTGGGAAAATGGATCTTGATCAACGAGAGGGTGTAAACGCCATTGGTGTAGCCGCCGCCCCCCGCTCCAACGCAGATTTGAGGGCCAATCGCACGGCCGACGCGGAGACAACTGCAATCGTGATGGGCAGCAGAAACGGCAGTGGTGCATCCAAAAACTCCATCGAGAGGAAGATGGCCGTGAAAGGCATCGCCATTGATGACGAAAGAAATGAGGCGGCGCCGACGATCGCCAGAGTTCCATCAGTGGCGAAAGTCATCCATGGCTGCATCAACCCGCCAATGGCTATCGCAATCAAGGCTCCCAACGAGAACCCAGGTGTCAACAGCCCGCCTCTCGCCCCGGCCCTGAGAACGAGCGTCAGCGACAGAAGCTTCGCGACAATTAGCAGCAAAGCTAGCCCAGGGGAAAGGTTGTCGGAGAAGGCAAGCTCGGCCGGACCTTTTCCATTGCCGAGCAATTGTGGAAGGACCGTCGATATGATGCCGACAATTAAGAACGCAAGGGCACTCTTCCACACCTGCGATATGTTCAATGGCGCGGCTCGCGTGCATTTTTCCGTCCACCTACTGAATGCATAGCCGGCCGCGCCCAGAAGAGGGCCGAAAGCCAGGCTCCACAGCACGAGAGGCTCGTCGACCCCATAGGCGGGAATAGAATATTGCGGATCAGCTCCAAGCGCGGCACGAGCGACCCAAGCGGCGGTGGTACAGCTGATACCTGCGTACAGCAGTATTTTCAGGCTGACGCGTTTGACTAGCACTTCTAGAATGAAGACCATCGCGGCAGTCGGTACATTGTAGACTGCAGCAAGGCCGGCACCCGCCCCGCATGCCACGAGCAGTCGGAAATCCTCGTCCGACACTTTGCCCCACCTTGCAACATGCTGCCCGAGAAGCGCTCCCAACTCGCGCGGGGCGACCTCGCGGCCGAGCGGCGACCCCATCGCCACAGTGACCATCTGGAGCAAACCGTGGATCATTGTTTCCGCGACTGGCATCAAGTTCGTAGGTTCTTTGACCGCAGAACTGACGCTCGTTAGCGGACGACCGAATCTGCGGAGCAGATACCAGCCGAGGCCGGCAATAAGCCCACAGACTGTCAGGACAGCAATACGCCGGGTCTTGGATGCCGAAGAGACACCTTCAAGAAAGTTCTCTGGGCCGATCACTATTGCAAGGCTGTAGCCAAACGCCCTGTGCTGCACCCAGTGCAGCACAAGCGCCAGCGCCATCCCAGCTAACCCGGAGAGAACCCCAGTGGCCACGGAGTAGATAATGGCAAGCGTGGCCGCCTCGCTTCGCAGGACGAGCCATCGCAGCAGGCGCGCCCGTATGCCTTGCACATCATTCCCGACACTGATTTCCATCGTTCTTGGCTCGGTGTCGGCCATGACGGGTCCTTCATCTGTTTAAGCCGACGACCCGTGAAGATGGGAGATCGATGGCCCCGAGCCTTCCCAATCCCAATGAGCGTCGGTGTACGTCCTTTGCCGCGAGCAACTGTTTGTTCGCGATCCTGTTGGTTCTGTCGATGTCGGTCGTAAGCGTCCTCGAAACTTCCGGTGGTAGCGGCTTGCGCATAGCCTATCACTGCGCGGTATCAGCGCGGCTTCATAGAGAAGCCGGCGGCGGCTAAATGATCGCCTTTCGAACTCCCGCCACCCGTTCCTGTTGTCCGTGAAAGAACAACTACAACAACACGTGTCACCACGATTGATGTGCCCTTGGGGGTGCACCGCCGCTGCCTCCCCCAGCCCTTCATCCTGGCCAAGTCCATTCTTGAAGTTCGAACGCCCATTCACGCAGCTAAAGTGCACGAAGTTTGAACTCGGAGACACCTACGGCGAGGTTTAGACCCTGTTCCCCTTCAATGGACAGCGGCTGTAAGGTAAACGAATTTCTGCCATCTCCGACCAGCGCGTTGGCTCCGACGCCCAGACCAAGGCTGACGTTTGCCTCCACGCCGCGATAGGTTCCTTCAAGTCCGCCTTGCGGGCCATGTGTCGGAGCATACACAAGCCAGATCAGACGCGCTTTATCGATAGTGCCAACGTCAAGGCCGAAGCTTGTGACCGTTCCCGTATACTGGCTGGCCGCGCCTTGTCCTGATGGCTGGAATATACAGGTCGCATCCTGCTTCGATCCAACGATCGCGCCTATGCCCGAAGACACATCGCAGTCGAGTTTGCCGACCGCGACGCCCTCAGCATGCGACGCGCTTGCCCAGAGGGCCGACCCAAGTACAGTGGCAGCGATGAGATTTCTGACAAGCATGATGTTCTCCATGTGATTGAAAGGCTCGGATTGAGCGACGTCCGTATCCTGGTTGAGAAATACTCGGCGCGATATCAGATGAGCGTTTAGGTCCTTAACGACCTTAGTATAGTTTCGGCCGCGCCCCGTTCCCCGTAGTCTTTGTTTACCACCTCATCCCTCTCCTCCCAATGAGGCGGGTGGCCGACCTCAGCCTCGGCCAATTTCAGACTTCGACTTGCTCCCCTGCGTCGAAGTCTGCGGACCGCGACCCACTGGAGGCCATCCTTCGCCCTTGGATGGCCTCTTTTTTATCCTAGCCGGGGGCGTGTCCTATCATCGGCAGGGCTTACCTAGACCCAAGTATGGTTACGGCCGGCGGGCCTCACAGGCATGATACGGGAAAGCAAACACGAACCACGGAGACCATAATGTTCACCTTGATCCACTCCTCCTTCAGCGATTCCGATGACAAGGTAGTCATGGCTCTTCAGTTCGCGAACCCTTTGACCGGCAGCAGGTACACATTCCATTGCGGGCTCGCTCGCCAGCGAAGCTCAAATCTTGACGACAAGGAAAGCTTCACCAAGCGAATGGATGACTACCGGCGCTCAATCGAGCTCTCTGCCAACCCGTAAGGCTGCTAGCGCTTCTCACAGGCCTCACAGCTCGCTTTGCGGAACCTCAAAGAGGCTCTTGATCCTAGCAACTAGCGACGGGACGGATTTGCCCTTCTGGGTCATGCCCCTGTTTGTAAGGGACAGACCGTACTCAACACGGTGTGACAACGTCAACGCGAGTTCTTCCGCTAAAGCTGCTCGTTCCTGCAGCAGAGGGGCAAGGCTAGACTGATCAATCTTGTAGACTACAACTGCGGTCAATGYACGAAGCGTGGCCGCCTCCCCGACGCCGAGAAGAAACCCTGTCTCGCCAAAGTATTCACCAGGAGCCAACCGTCCGACTTCCGTCTCCCTCGTTCCGTCCTGCCGCATGGCGACAACAGCTCCGGCACGAACGATCGTCAACGATGAGGCAGTATCGCCTTGTTCGATAATGTGCTCGTCTTTCTTGAAGGATCGCCGTTTCATAGAGCCCGCCAGAATTTCCTTCTCCTCATCGGTGAGCGACGCGAACAGCGGAACGGCATTCAAAAGCGAGAGTGGTGTTTTCTTTCTTTGGGTTGTGGTTTCGATTCTATCGCCGGAAGCCTCGGCGCCAGCAAGTACCAAACCTGCCGCTCTCAGGTGCCTGTAAAGTAGGTCGTATAACTCATTCTTGGCTGCTGGAACCTCTGAAATGTCCCGTACGCGGRACGACAGCTCGAGTTCAATCGCAGTCGCGGTGATACCTTTGATCTGTACAGTCGGCGGAGGTTCAGGCAGGGCTTTTGTACTGTTGAGCAGCACCGATGTCATCACGGCCGATATCATACTGGGCATGGTCGTTGGAGCTACCTCCACTTGCAGACTGACGCCATGGCTGCGGTCCTGACT
>NZ_JBFUMG010000299.1:0-5441 GCF_054049495.1 Phyllobacterium sp. P5_D12
GGCTCATTGGCTCATCAATTGTTCTGGACGGAGTTTGGAGCGCCGTTGACGCTGTGCAGCAGCCGTCCGAAGCGAACCTCCGACGGCCAGCGCCAAATCTCAAGCGGGCTTGCTTTACCGGCGATCGAGAAGAAGATGATGTTGGCGCGGCCAACGAAATTCTCAAGCGGAACATAGCCGACGTCAAAACGGCTATCGCTCGAATTGTCCCGGTTGTCGCCCATCATGAAATAGTTTCCGGCTGGAACGATAAATTCCCGTGTGTCGTCGCCCAGGCCGTTCGGCGTCAGGTCAAGCGTATCGTAGGTGATGCCGTTCGGCAGCGTTTCACGATAGACGTCGACGGGCCGGTTGACCTCCGTCACGTCGGGATTGTCGATCTGGCCAACCTTCTCGCGCGGTACGGCCACATCATTGATGTAGAGTACACCACCGCGCATCTGGATTTTGTCACCCGGCAGTCCGATAACGCGCTTGATGAAGTCCAGAGACGTGTCATTGGGCTTGCGGAATACGGCGATGTCACCACGTTTCGGCTCACCGCTCCAGATGCGGCCCGAAAACAAATCTGGTGCAAAGGGAATCGAATATTTGGAATAACCGTAGGAGAATTTCGAGACGAACAGATAGTCGCCTTCAAGCAGGGTCGGCCTCATCGAGCCGGATGGGATGTTGAAGGGCTGAAACAGCAACGTCCGGATAACCAGGGCGAGCAGCAGCGCCTGCACGATGACGCTGATCGTCTCACCAAGACCACCAGAATTCTTCACAACAGCTTTGTCGCTCACGTGTCTCATATCTCCAAAAATCAAATGTGCCCCCTCTTAACCGCTGAATGCGCGGGGAGCAATGCCGCTCAATGCCGTTTGATTGCGGCTATTCTTCGATTCTCTGCGCCTCGATAATCACAAATGCTTGTGCAAGGGGAAAATCATCGGTGATGGTCAAATGAATTCGTGTGGAGCAGCCGGCGGGCGTGATTGCCGAGAGCCGTGCCGCCGCTCCATTTGTGAGTTGCATGGTCGGTGCACCGCTTGGCAGGTTGACGACGCCCATGTCACGCCAGAATACGCCGCGTGATAGGCCTGTGCCGAGAGCCTTGGCACAGGCCTCCTTGGCAGCGAAGCGTTTGGCATAGGAAGCCGCTCGCTCTTTGCGGCGGTCAGACTTGGCCTGTTCAATCGGAGTATATACCCGGTCGACAAAGCGACTGCCGTGTCGTTCGAGCGTCTTTTCGATACGCCTGATATCGATTAAATCGCTGCCGATACCAATGATCATGTCGGCTCGGTTGCCTTTTCCAGGCGGAACGAGGCCTTGTGCCGTCGATGCTGAAACTTTGCAACTGTCCAGCGCACCGGAAAATAGATGAGCAGCGCTGCAATGAGACCGAGCGGAACCGCTCCGATCAGCATAGGCTTGATCAGTGGTTGCCACAGAACAAGAAAATCCAGATGCCTGAGCATGGCACCGAGATGCGGTGGCAAGGGTTCTCCAGTCAGACTGCCACTCAGAACGAAGCGACCGACTTCCAGCGTCGCGGCCCAGATGAAAGGCAGAATCAGAGGATTACCCAAGGTTGTTCCGATAACTGCCGCAGCAATGTTGCCTCCGATCAACCAGGCGATGGTCAGGGCAACAGCAATATGGACGCCGAGAAGCGGAATGAATGCAGCAAAGATGCCGCATGCAAAACCAGTCGCGATAGCATGGGGCGTCGCTCGAAGTCTAAGGACACGCTTGCCGAAATAGCGTAAAGACCGACCGACGGAACGGCGGGGCCAAAGCGCCACGCGCAGCCGTTCCCGCAGACAAGGTTCTTTACGCCTCTTGAAGAGCATTTCTATTCAAGTCCCTCTGCACCAAAGCAACGTATACTTTGAATGTGTCAAATCCGCTTTGGTTCATTTAGTTCATTCAGATGTTGCGACTACCGGGCTTAACAGGCGGAATTGCGGCAAGTTCAGGCGGAAGCTCATCAGCAGGATAGGCCGGCACTTCATATTCCGCCAGCGCTATCAACGGTACTCCCACATCACTTTTTCCAGCGGACCGGTCGATGATACACGCTGCTGCCAGCACATTCGCACCCACTTCCTGCAGGCACGTCACCGTTTCACGGATGGAAAGCCCTGTCGTCACGATATCTTCAACAATGACGACACGCGCACCCTTGGCAATCTCAAAGCGACGAAGCTTGAAAATACCATTTTCGCGCTCAACCCAGATCGCCGGAACGCCGAGATGCCGTGATGTCTCATAGGCCGGAATGATACCACCGATGGCGGGACCAACCACATAATCAATTTGGCCAAGTCCGGCGCTTTTGATTTTCTCCGCGAGGCCGCGGCAGACACGTTCGGTCTTGTCCGCATGCATGAAGACGCGTGCTTTCTGTAAAAAGATCGGGCTGCGCAGACCTGATGTCAGGATGAAATGCCCTTCCAGCACCGCCCCCGCCTCGCGAAACACGTCCAGAACCTCAGTTGTATTCATTCCGCCTCTCTATCCACTAACGCGCTGTGCATCGCTGACACATTTGCTCTCTTTAAGTTTTGACAATATCCGGTTGAGATGTTTGAGATTCCACACTTCCAGATCAACGATCATCTGCGTGAAATCCGGGGCTGTACGGACCATCGAAAGATTGTGAATGTTTGTCTCGTTCTCAGCAATGATCTGCGCAATTTCCGCTAGTGATCCCGGCGCATTGATCGCCGAAATGTTTATGCGAGCCGGGAAACGATCGCGGCGGCTCTCATCTATATCCCAGCGAACATCGATCCAACGTTCCGGCTGATCGTCATAGGCCATCAGTGCCGAGGACTGGATCGGATAGATTGTCATTCCTGCGCCCGGCTGAAGAATTCCGACGATCCGATCGCCGGGAACTGCGCCTTCGGGCGAGAAGTGCACGGGCATATCCGGGCTAGCACCACGGATCGGCAGGGCGTTCGGTCCGCCCGGTTCCAAACCAGCGGCCTCCGCACCCTCCGGCATCTTGAAGATCATTCCGGACGTGTTGCGGAAATTCACCCAACCTTCCTCACGGTCGGGAGCCGTGGGCTTTGGCTTGGCATCCTGATACTCCGGATAGACCGCTTTCATCACGTCGGATGATGGCAATTCACCACGACCGACTGCAGCCAGAACATCATCGATCTCTTTGCGTGCCAGACGCGGCAGGCCCTTTTTCAATTCGTCGCGCGAATAAACCTTCCCTGCCCGCTCGAACGCTCGTTCAAGTATCTGCATGCCGAGACCAGAGTACTGCTTGCGCACGGCCAGCCGTGTGGCGCGGCGAATGGCAGCACGCGCCTTGCCCGTAACAACTATCGACTCCCAGGCGGCGGGCGGTGTTTGTGCCTTGGAGCGGATGATCTCCACTTCATCGCCGTTATGCAGAACGGTCATCAGTGGCATGATGCGGCCATTGACCTTGGCGCCCACGCAGCTATCACCGATATTCGTGTGCACGGCGTAGGCAAAATCTATGGGTGTAGCGCCACGCGGCAGTGCGATCAGGCGGCCCTTCGGCGTAAAGCAGAAGACCTGGTCCTGAAACAGTTCGAGCTTCGTATGCTCGAGAAACTCTTCCGGATTGTCGCCTTCCGCCAGCGCCTCGATAGTCTGGCGCAACCATGCATAGGCATTAGTTTCAGTTGAAATGACATGGGGATTCTGTGCACTGCCACGATCCTTGTAGATCGAATGCGCCGCGACGCCATATTCGGCAATGTCGTTCATCTCACGGGTGCGTATTTGYAGTTCGACGCGCTGGCGCGATGGCCCAACGATGGTCGTATGAATTGAACGGTAGTCGTTCTGCTTCGGTGTCGAGATATAGTCTTTGAACCGCCCCGGAACCATCGACCAGGTCGTATGAATGATACCGAGAGCGTTGTAGCAGTCGGCAACCGTATCCACGACGACCCGAAACCCGAAAATGTCCGATAGCTGCTCGAAGGAAAGGCCCTTACTTTCCATCTTGCGGAACACCGACCAGGCTTTCTTCTGCCGGCTTTTCACACTGGCCTTGACGCCGTGTTTTTCGAACAGGCTGGAAAGATCGGTTTCGATCTGCTTCAGCGTAGCCTTGTTCTTCTCCAGCAACTCCGCGAGCCGGTTGGTGACGGCATTGAAGGCTTCAGGGTTGATGTAGCGGAATGCGAGCTGCTCCAGCTCCTCGCGCATGTCCTGCATACCCATGCGGCCAGCCAGCGGCGCATAGATATCCATCGTCTCCTCGGAGATGCGCAGGCGCTTGTCTTCGGGCACGTGGTGAAGCGTGCGCATATTGTGCAGGCGATCGGCGAGCTTGACGAGCAGGACGCGCACATCATCAGAGATCGCCAGCAGCAGTTTACGAAGATTTTCAGCCTGAACAGCCTTTTTCGAGACGAGATCGAGCTTTTTCAGCTTGGTCAGCCCCTCAACAAGTCTGCCAATATCCGGACCGAACAACGTGTCGATTTCCTGCCGTGTCGCCGAGGTATCCTCGATGGTGTCATGCAACAAGGCGATGGCGATTGTCGCCTCGTCGAGGTGCATGTCTGTCAGGATGGCAGCGACTTCCAGCGGGTGAGAAAAATACGGATCGCCCGATGCACGCTTCTGGTGGCCATGCTTCTGCATGGCATAGACATAGGCCTTGTTAAGCAACGCCTCGTTGACGTCAGGCTTGTAACGMTGGACACGCTCGACAAGCTCATACTGACGCATCATGGATGGGGGTCTCCGGAGTTACACACAAACTGAATTTGGTCGAAGAAGAATTGTTATGCCGTCTATATGGTCATTACGTTACCAACACGCAAAAATAATGCGCCGCAGAGACTGCGACGCATCAAAAAGAGATTTGATGTAGAGACGTTTAAACAGGTCTCTTAGTAGTCGTCGCTCTTCTCGGGGGCTACCAGCCCTTCGATACCAGCCAACAGTTCTTCTTCCGACATCGAATCGAACGAAACATTGTCATCAGCATCGGTCTCGACAGTCTCGGTCACATCGCTATCAGCAGTAACCTGCGGCACAGCGACTGCTTCCGGCTCATCGACTTCCACATGCTTCTGCAGCGAATGAATCAGATCTTCCTTCAGGTCACCGGGCGAAAGCGTTTCTTCTGCGATCTCACGCAGAGCAACCACCGGATTTTTATCATTATCGCGATCGATGGTGATCGCTGCACCTTGCGAAATCAGGCGCGCGCGGTGACTGGCAAGCAGAACCAGCTCAAAACGGTTCTCAACCTTGTCAACGCAATCTTCAACAGTGACGCGGGCCATAAACTGCCCCTTTCATTTTTAACTGAATTAGCGGATTAATGGGGACATAACGTGCTTGCGCGCAAAAAACAAGCAAAAGCGCCGAAAGTTCGCGCTACATGGAACGAATCCGGTGCGGTACCTCACCGAATGTTGAGCACTTATGTCCAAAAACAT
>NZ_JBFUMG010000300.1:0-5431 GCF_054049495.1 Phyllobacterium sp. P5_D12
ATCCATGATCGCCTGAAGGAAGCTGAGGAACTTTTCCTGCCCTGGAATGATCGATCGCCGTAGCGCATCGACCGATCCGCCCTCCGGACCGAGCATTTCGCGCGCCGCCTCGTTCGAGTCGACAACCGTGATCAACCCGATGCAGTGATCGAGAAATGTCGGATTTGCCCGGGAATGGGCTTTGAGGTCATCGACGCCCTGGGCTTTCAGTTCCATGAGATAGACGCGGAGTTTTGAGTAGTCGCGTTCCCAAAGAGCGACGCGTGTCATCGCCTTCGCGCCGTTTTCACAGAATTCGAAGGACGACGTGTGCTTCGGGTCCGGCCAGGCGCAACCCAGGCAGTCGAAGTCTTCAGGCTGGTTTGCCTTTAGAAGCGTCGGACTACCCTGCGCGACGACCTGCTGATGCGCCAGTGTCTTGGCGGCGGCTTTCCATGCGTCCCAGCCGCCGGCGGGGTGATAATACTTCTCAATACCTGGGGGACGGTTTTCCTTCATCTGCAGGCTCCTTGATGCTCGTCGTCAACTTGATTGTCGGGCGAAGGATAGCAACGCCTTTGTTGCGACGACACTATACTCTGGAATAGGGCGATTGGAGGGAAAAGGCCGCCTCCGGGCGGGGTTGAAGGCGGCCTTATTGGCAGACCTTAGGATCAAGTCCGCGCCATGGCGGGGGAGGGAACGCCAGGGCATTTAATCGCCGTCGAGGGTAGGCGATGAGGAAAAGCTAGTCCGGATCGACGTGCCGCGACACTACACTTAGGTACAAGTCGTACTGTACCTGCGAGCGATTCACGATCGGTCACGGGCGTGGTTATTTGGAGCGCGATTAAAGAGCCACCGATGTCGGTTGATTCACAGCTGAACAGCCAAGGAGCCTGAAATGGACAGAGATGTAGCCGCCGCCCGCAGAGTTCTTCCGCTTAAAACGCCGACCGATCTCGGATCCAACTCGGCAAAGGAAATCGCAGTAGCGCTCACAGCGCTCTTGGCTGATACCTTTACTCTCTATCTCAAGACCAAGAATTTCCACTGGCACGTCTCGGGCCCGCATTTTCGCAACCACCATCTTATGTTGGATGAGCAGGGCGCGCAGATTTTCGCGATGACGGACGACATCGCCGAACGCGCCCGCAAGATCGGGGGTACCACGCTTCGATCCGTCGGGCACATCGCCCGTCTGCAAAGGCTCCTCGACAACGACGCCGACTTCGTCACGCCGGACGACATGCTAGCCGAACTTCGCGACGACAACGAGCAACTCGTGGTCATCCTGCGACAGTTGCATGAACTGACTTCGTCAGCGAATGACCATGCGACGACCAGCCTCATCGAGAACTGGATCGATGAAACCGAACGGCGCCACTGGTTCCTTTTCGAAACCACACGGCGCGCCTGACGGCCGCCGCAGAACTCACAACGTCAACTGCAAAGAAGAGCAATCATGAGCGATCATTTCATCAAGACCAAAGACGGCGTCGACATCTTCTATAAGGACTGGGGTCCGAAATCCGCCCAGCCGATCGCTTTTCATCACGGATGGCCCCTGTCGTCCGACGACTGGGATGCCCAGATGCTGTTTTTTCTCCAGCACGGGTATCGGGTCATCGCCCACGATCGACGTGGCCACGGGCGCTCCTCCCAGGTGAGCGAGGGGCACGACATGGATCATTACGCCGCGGACGCATCGGCCGTCGCTGAGCATCTCGATCTACGCAACGCCGTTCACATCGGTCATTCCACGGGCGGCGGCGAAGTTGCTCGCTATGTAGCGAGGTTCGGCGAGCCACAGGGCCGTGTGGCCAAGGCCGTGCTGGTAAGTGCCGTGCCACCGTTGATGGCAAAGACGGAGGGCAACCCAGGTGGGTTGCAGATGGAGGTCTTCGACGGCCTGCGCGGCGCACTTGTGGCAAACCGCGCCCAGTTTTTCCTCGATCTGCCAACTGGGCCGTTCTACGGTTTCAACCGGCCGGACGCGAAGGTATCCGAAGGCGCTATCCGCAACTGGTGGCGCCAGGGAATGCTGGGCAGCGCCCAGGCCCACTACGAGGGCATCAAGGCGTTCTCCGAGACTGATCAGACGAACGATCTGAAAAGCATCTCCGTTCCGACCCTTGTGCTCCACGGGGACGACGACCAGATCGTGCCTATCGGGATATCCGGTCAAATCTCCGTAAAACTTCTGAAGAATGGCAAGCTGAAGATCTACAAAGGCTATCCGCACGGGATGCTAACGACGCATGCGGACGTCATTAATCCCGATCTGTTGTCGTTCGTCCGGGAATAAATCGGGCAAGATAAGTCCTCCGCGGATCATCGGGTTGATCTTCAACTCGCAGGCTGGAAAAGTCAAAAATCCAATACAACAGGGAGGCGTGGTGAGGTTCACATCGATCCACCGGGAGATAGCATGAAGGGCAAGCAGCGTTGTATGACGTGCTTGGGTTTCAATAGGCACTTTGCGGCCATCCCCACGGCTCTAAAGCAAGTATTTCGGAAAGACCTTCATAGGCTAAGAAGCAGAAATCGAGCTTCTCTCGCCGATCCCACTGCCCGCACGCAACATTTTTTGCGTTGGGAAGAACTACTACGAGCATGCCCATGAATTTTCGCGCAGCGGGTTCGATTCAAGCGCTGCCGCGGGTGTGGTCCCGAACCATCCAATCATATTTAGCAAGGTGCCGGGATCGGTCATTGCAGACAAGATCGATGTTGTGATCGACCCCAGTGTTTCAATCGCAATCGACTACGAGGCCGAACTCGCTGTCATCATAGGGAAGGCAGGCCGCGGTATCTCGAAGCAGGACGCTTTCGATCGCCGCTAGTATGACATCACGATTATCGTACGCCGTGACCTGCCCAGCCGTCTTGTCGGCTTCGATGCGGGCCACCTTTCCTTGACGCGGGGGACCCGGCATCGCTACTTGGACCGTCTCCCCAGGGACGAAATCCGAACCTGGATTAAGCGTAGTCAGCAAGTCGATATGCATGTGGAAACGCTCTGAAAGCTTTTCGGCGACGCTGGTGTAACCCAAGCTGGGCATCTTCGCCTTTTCGCCGTAGTCCACGGGAATAAGGTCCACGAGGCCTTCCGCGTCGTCGGCCTTTACCGTGTAGGTGCCGATAATCGGGCCGCCTGTCGCCAGCCTGCTGATTACATCGGGGTCGATTGTGCCGTCCGGAGGCATTCCAGTCATCTTTTTGAAACTGGCCACCGCCTTGGTGACGTTCTTTCCATAAATGCCATCAATCACCCCCGGCGATGAACCCGCACGATCAAGGAGAACCTGAAGGCGGACGATCGCAGGATCGAATTCCGCTGATGGTTTGGAGGCGCGGTCTGCAGGGATTGTGGACAGCGATGCAGAATTGATCGCGTCGGGTTTGACCTCTGCGGCTTCAGCGCCGATGATGGAAACCATCAGGAAGATCGTGGACATTCCAACAAAAGTCTTCATGTCAGCTCAAATGGAGTTGCGATGAAGATGTCCGAAAGTAATTGTTCTTCTGTGGTTGCCGCCACATTCCATGACGGCCACGTCACGACGATTGAGCATCCGACCTTGTCAGCCCGGACGTTCGTTCGCGGAGAATTAGACGACTGACTTCACGCGCTCCCAACCATTGGCGAGGTGAGTGTCGAGCTCACGGGCCAATGTCTCGGCATCGCGGCCTTCAAGAGCTGCAATGATACGCTCATGCTCGGCGACGGCACCCGCCCATCGCTCCGCCCCTTCATGCCCGATAAAACGGATGCGCTTGACACGCGATTGCAGCAGTCCGTGCACTTCGGCAAGAGGGGCGTTGTTTGCAAGGGCGACAATGCCGGTATGGATTTGCTGGTTCAGCTTGTAATATTCAAGCCGCTCGCCAGCCTTGTAATGTTTTACCATCGCGTCATGCAGGACCCTTATTTGCACGATCCCTTCGTCGCTGGCCTCTACGCACGCGAGACGGCCGGCCAGCATCTCCATTGAACGGATGACGATGAGCATATCCTCGACATCCTTCGCCGAAAAGCGCTTGACCACGGCCCCACGGCTCGGCACGAGCTCAACCAATCCCTCGCTGGCAAGAAATTTCAACGCTTCCCGCAAAGGCGTACGTGAGACGCCCAACTCCTCGCCAAGCTGATTCTCATAGATGCGCTCGCCGGGTTGCAGGTCACCCTCGATGATCATGTCACGCAACCGTGTAACGATCTCGCCGTGCAGCGATTGCCGGGAAATCGTGGCAACTGAGCGCCGTCCAGGTTCCAACACTTCCGAAGCCATTGTTACTCTCCCGCTAGGCCCATCGACGGCCTGAATCGATACATTTTTGCACTGAACGCGGCAAAATGATACCGCCTTCGATACATAATGTTTTATACTGTATACAAAATACTTGCGCCAACGGAAATTTAGGGGTAGTCCTTCGCTGGTCATCAAGAGGAGTAGTTCATGGCGTTTAGTGAATCTGTTGCCGATATGCGCGGCAGGCCCGTTCTGGCTCTTGCCATGGGTGATCCGGCCGGCATCAGCTCGGAGCTAACTGCCAGGATACTTTCCTTGCCGGAACTCAGGAACGCCGCGCATTTTGTTGTCATTGGCGATCGCCGCATCCTGGAAGAGGGCGCAGGGTTCGCAAACATTGAGCTGGATCTGGATTATCGGGCTGCGGACGACTTTTCGGCCGCACCAACCGAACGGCCCGTTTTTGTCGATCTTGGCCATCTTGATCCTGCTGACGTGACACGCGGCGAGGCAACTCTTGCTGGCGGCATGTTTGCGACCGAGAACTTTCGCTTCGCGTTGCGTCTCGCCCATGAGGGCCGCGTCGACGGCGTCTGCTTCACCCCTTTCAACAAGAAGGCGATGCGTTACGCATATCCCGGCTATGACGACGAAATCCGATTCGTTTCGGATGTCCTTTCGTTCAGTGGAAGGATGCGTGAGTTTAACGTACTCGAGCGCATCTGGAATGCGCGAGTAACCTCGCATATCCCGCTGTCGGCGGTCTCCGCTCATATCAGCGAGGATGCTATTCTGGCGGAAGTCGAGCTAACGGTTGCATGCCTGCGCCTCGCGGGGATCGACAATCCGAAAATCGCGGTAGCAGGGCTCAATCCACACGCCGGAGACGGTGGCAGCTTCGGAATGGAGGAAATCGAGGTCATCGAGCCTGCGGTGGCGCGGGCGCAAGCTGAGGGCTATGCCGTCGAAGGTCCGTTCCCAGCCGACACCGTGTTCCTGCGAGCCGTGAAGGAGGGCTTCCACGCCGTGCTGACCATGTATCATGATCAGGGTCAAATTGCGATGAAGATGATGGGTTTCGACAAGGGCGTCACGATGATGGGGGGCTTGCCATTTCCGCTCTGTACCCCAGCTCACGGCACCGCCTACGATATCGCCGGCCGCGGCATCGCCAATGTAGGAGCCTCGCGCGAGGC
>NZ_JBFUMG010000301.1:0-5417 GCF_054049495.1 Phyllobacterium sp. P5_D12
GCAGGATCAGCGGCGACCATTCGCGGTAGAGATTAGGCGCGGCCATCAATGCCGCCAGCGAGGCACTCGTCATGKTAAGGGGGCACAGATGCCCGCATTCCAGCTGCGACGTCAGGTAAAAACGCGCCGCGCGCGACTGATGTCGCGATCCGGCTTCCGGCTTGCCGTCCTCCCATATAGATGAGTGCAGGCCTTGGCTCACCGACCGGCGCATCAACGCATGATACGCCGGATGATAATCGACAACGTCGATTCGATGCCCCTGACGGTCATGCGTCCTGAGCTTCGGCACCTCGATATTGGCAAGCCTCGCCAGATCTTGTGCGTCGCCGGAGAGTACGAATTTGCCGTTCTGTTCCAGCTCCGTGCGCACGGATTGCGGCAAGCGCTTGGTGATCTGCATCATCAATGGATCGCCGAGATAGGCGTTGAGGCCGGTCATCGGTGGCGTCTGGTTGAGAACGTCGTGGGTTTTCAAGAAACTGTCCTGATTCAAATTTCAATGGTCGCGCAAAGTGTCTGCTATGCGATTGATTGCGCGTCGAACTCTTTATGGGATGAAGACTCTGACAAGCGGTTAACTCACTCAATATATGGACTCTCGGCCTTTAGTCGATATTGATCGCCATAACCTTTTCGCACTTTCAGCTTTTCCGATCAAATTATTGGGGAACGAAGCATGTTAGCGCCCAGACCGCTTGCGACAACAGGGCATCGAGCCTATAGGGGGACTAAGGGTCAGGACCCATTAATATGATCGAAATGGCGCCTGAAACGGCAAAAAGACGCGAGGAGAGACGCGAAGGGCGGGGTCTTCCCCCGGCCAAGTGGCTCGACACTGCAGCTTGCAGCCGTTTCGGCGTCCGGAGGATAGGGTCCATTTGCCCGGCAACATCGTCGCAAAGGCTCGACAATGGATAAACATTGCGGTCGCCTGTGCTCCTCGTATCCGAACAAATGGCCTCCTACCATTTCGACCAGATTAATAGGTCCTGACCCTAATATGACATCAAAAGAGCCCCCTCTCCTGTTTCCCCACCGCCACTTGCTTGGCATCAAGGGCCTTTCGCCTCAAGACATCGTCCAGCTGCTTGATCTTGCCGAGAGCGAGATCGCGGTTTCACGCCAGTCCGAGAAGAAAAAGGCGACCCTGCGCGGCCGCACGCAGATCAATCTGTTTTTTGAGGCGTCGACCCGTACCCAATCATCCTTCGAACTTGCCGGAAAGCGGCTGGGCGCGGACGTCATGAACATGGCGGTCGGAAATTCCTCGGTCAAGAAGGGCGAAACGCTGATCGATACGGCGATGACGCTCAATGCCATGCGCCCCGATATCCTGATCATCCGACATGGGTCGGCCGGAGCCGCGGCGCTTCTCGCACAAAAGGTCGGCTGTTCGGTGGTCAATGCTGGCGACGGCGCACATGAACATCCGACGCAGGCGCTGCTCGATGCTCTGACGATCCGCCGCGCCAAAGGAAAGATCGCGCGGCTGACTGTTGCCATCTGCGGTGACGTTTTGCACTCTCGCGTGGCGCGGTCGAACATGATCCTTCTCAATGCCTTGGGCGCACGCGTTCGCGTTGTTGCTCCCTCGACCCTCCTTCCCGCGGGCATTGCGCATATGGGCGCCGAAGTCTTCCACAACATGGAAGAAGGCCTGAAGGATGCCGACGTGGTGATGATGCTGCGGCTACAGCGCGAGCGCATGACAGGCTCATTCGTACCATCGGTGCGCGAGTACTTCCGCTATCACGGCCTCGATCGCGAAAAACTCAAATATGCCAAGCCCGATGCGCTGGTCATGCACCCCGGTCCGATGAACCGCGGCGTCGAAATCGCATCGGACGTAGCCGATGGCTCGCAGAGCGTCATTCAGGAACAGGTCGAGATGGGTGTTGCTGTGCGCATGGCGGTGATGGAAGCACTGCTCGATCCGCGCCGCAATGCTGAAGGAGTGGCCGGATGAACGCCACCGTTCTGYAAAATGCCCGCATCGTCGATCCGTCGCGCGGGCTCGACGAAACCGGCACGATAGTCATCGAGAATGACAGGATCGTCGCCAGTGGCGCCGATGCCCGCAACCAGGGCGCACCAGAAGGTGCGACCATCATTGACTGCAAGGGCAAGGCGGTGCTTCCGGGTCTGGTCGACGCGCGCGTCTTCATTGGTGAACCCGGCGCGGAACATCGCGAAACCATTGCATCTGCCAGCCATGCCGCCGCGGCCGGCGGTGTAACGTCGGTGATCATGATGCCGGATACCGATCCCGTCATCGATAATGTCGCGCTGGTCGAATTCATCAAGCGAACGGCGCGCGATACGGCGGTCGTCAATGTTTACCCAACGGCCGCGGTCACCAAGGGCTTGCACGGCGAGGAAATGACCGAGATCGGCCTGCTGCGCGAAGCTGGCGCAGTTGCTATCACAGAAGGCCGCAATTCCATCGCCAATACCCAGCTCATGCGCCGCGCCCTCACCTATGCCCGTGATTTCGGTGTGGTCCTTGCGCACGAAGCACAGGATCCGCACCTCGGTATCAACGGCGTCATGAATGAGGGATTGTATGCGAGCTGGCTGGGACTTTCCGGCACGCCACGCGAAGCCGAAGTGATCCCGCTCGAGCGGGACATGCGCTTGGCGGCGCTGACACAGGGCGCCTACCACGCCGCGCAGATTTCGACTGCCATGTCGGCAGAGGTGATTTCCCGTGCGAAGCAGAATGGCCTGAATGTAACCTCGGCCGTATCGATCAATCATCTCTCCCTGAACGAAAACGATATCGGTGAATTCCGCACCTTCTTCCGCTTGCAGCCGCCGTTGCGGCTCGAAGAAGACCGCCTCGCCATGGTCGAAGCCCTGCGCGACGGCACGATCGATATTATTGTTTCCGCGCATGATCCCCAGGATGTCGATACCAAGCGACTGCCATTTGCCGATGCGGCAGCTGGCGCGATCGGCCTTGAAACGCTGCTTGGCGCAGCACTGAGATTGTACCACAACGGCGAATTGCCGCTTCTGCGCATCGTCGAAGCGATGTCCAGTGCCCCCGCCAGGATTTTCGGCCTGGAGGCCGGTTCACTGCGCCCGGGTTCGAAGGCGGATATGACCATAGTCGATCTTGACGAACCGTGGGTAGTGAAGGAAGAAGATTTACGGTCGCGTTCCAAGAACTCTTGTTTCGAGGGTGCACGTTTTCAAGGCCGGGTTGTACAGACATTTGTTGCAGGGAAGTCGGTCTTCACGATCTAATTTCACCTAAGGGGATATGCATGTCGGATTTCTTCAATGGGCAGGCAGGATTTCCGCTTCTCTTCTTTGCGCTCGCCTTTGGCTATTTGCTCGGATCCATTCCTTTTGGTCTGATCCTGACCCGCATGGCTGGCCTTGGCGATGTGCGCAGCATCGGTTCCGGCAATATCGGCGCCACCAATGTCCTGCGTACCGGCAACAAGAAACTCGCCGCCGCAACATTGGTGCTGGACATGCTGAAAGGTACCGTGGCGGTGTTGATCGCCGGCATCGCCAGCCCTGAAGCCGCAATCATTGCTGGCTTCGGTGCCTTCCTCGGCCATATCTTTCCGGTCTGGTTGAAATTCAGGGGCGGCAAAGGTGTCGCGACGTATCTTGGCGTTCTGCTCGGGCTGTTCTGGCAGGGGGCGCTGATTTTCGCCGCCGTCTGGCTGATCGTAGCCTACACGTCTCGCTATTCTTCTCTCGCCGCCCTTGTCGCGGCCGTCATCGTTCCGATTGCACTCTACATAATAGGGGTGCACCAGATCGCAGCGCTTTTCCTCGTCCTGACGATCATTGTCTTCATCAAGCATAGGGCCAATATCCAGCGTCTTGTCTCAGGCACCGAAGGCAAGATCGGCGCTAAAGGATGAATGAAGAAAAGAAGGGCATACGCCTTTCTGACAGCCAGCGCTTGAGCTGGCTTCGGTTGATCCGCAGCGAAAATGTCGGTCCCGCGACGTTCCGCGATCTGATCGTTCATTGCGGTTCTGCGAGCGATGCATTGGAAATGCTGCCCGAACTCGTCAGGCGCGGCGGCGGCGGCCGGCCAATTCGAATTGCCAGTCTGCAGGACGCTGAACGCGAAATGCAGGCGGCGACAAACATGGGCGCTGTTTTCGTCGGCATCGGTGAGCCCGACTATCCCCGCTATCTTCGCCAATGCGACAATCCCCCGCCATTGGTCGCGATCAAAGGAAATCCCGAGGTGTTCAGGCTACCGCCCGTTGCCATCGTGGGCGCACGCAACGCATCGTTGGTGGGGATCAAGTTTGCGCGGATGATCGCACGGGAGATGGGTGAATCCGGTTACGCGATTATCTCCGGTCTTGCACGTGGAATAGATACAGCAGCCCATGAGGCCAGCCTGGACTACGGAACAGTGGCTGTCATGGCAGGCGGGCTGGACGTCCCCTATCCCCCGGAAAACCTCAATCTCTATAAGGCGATAAGCGCGCGCAATGGGGCCGCGATCAGTGAAATGCCGTTCGGTTGGGATCCCCGTGCCCGGGATTTTCCGAGGCGCAACCGTATTATCGCCGCCCTGTCGCTTGGCCTGGTTGTGGTTGAAGCCGCCGAACGCTCCGGCTCACTGATCAGCGCCCGGCTGGCGGGAGAACTTGGCAGGCTTGTTTTCGCGGTCCCTGGCTCTCCTCTCGACCCGAGGGCCAAGGGCCAAGGGCACCAACGGGTTGTTGAAAAACGGAGCCATTGTGACAACCAGTACCGAAGACATAATAACTGCATTGACGCCACTGGTCGAACGGCCTGCTTTCGACGATGCAGCGTTTCTTGCACCAGATATGGATTTCCCACCAATCAATCCACCCGACGAAAGCGATCGGGACCGGTTCGTCAATCTACTCGGCCCCGTTCCAGTCGATATCGACGACCTGATCCGTACCAGCGAACTACACCCGTCGGTGGTAATGCTGATTCTGCTCGAACTCGATCTAGCTGGACGTTTGCAGCGTCACTCAGGCGGACATGTTTCGCTTGTTTACGCGTGAAGCTGTCCCCAGTTCCTTCTGCAACTGGTCACTGCTTTCGATATATGCAATTTCTATAAGATACGCCAACATCTCCAGCCGGTTCGTTTTGGCCATTGCTCGTAACTCACCGAGCATTTGCTGAATAAATCTGGCGTTTTCAATTTGATCAATTCGACTTTCGCTCATAATTTGATCCTTAAATATAAATTTATATCGAAAATATGCGCTATACTTTGACTCAGAATATCTTAATTTATGCCTATATAAGCTGCTGTTTTTTATACTCTATATACGAAACCATAAATAACTCACACAGGAATTCACCATAGGCTTGAACCCACAAGGAAAATACCATTAATTGCATAAGTTATGCGAGCAACCATAGGTTGTAATTCACGATTTTTGATGTAC
>NZ_JBFUMG010000302.1:0-5407 GCF_054049495.1 Phyllobacterium sp. P5_D12
CTATAAGGCAGGTAAACGTGAAATGTACGGCTTCACCCTTCCCGATGGGATGCAGGACAATGAAAAGCTGCCAGCGCCGATCATCACACCGACCTCAAAGGCCTTCGATGGCGGCCACGATGAACCGCTGACCGCTGAGGATATCCTGAAACAACGGCTTCTCACCAAAGAGCAGTGGGAAACGATTACTAGCTACGCGCTGAAGCTTTTCGCGCGGGGTCAGGAGATCGCCGCAAGCCGTGGTTTGATCCTTGCCGACACGAAATATGAATTCGGCACTGACGATGAAGGTAACATCGTGCTGGCCGATGAAATCCATACACCGGATTCCAGCCGCTATTGGTTTGCCGACAGCTATGCACCCGGTAAGCGGCCGGTCAGTTTCGACAAGGATTTCGTGCGCAACTGGGTCGTGGAACGTTGCGATCCCTACAAAGACGATATCCCGGAGATACCGGAAGACGTGATAGATGCGACGACGCAGATCTATATTCAGGCCTATGAGAAAATTACCGACCGGAAATTTGCGGCTGGTGATCCGGCAGTCGATCCGCTGCAGCGTATTCGCAACAATCTGGCGAAATATTTCTAACGAGAGAAAAGTATTGAAGTCCGCATTACTACGGCGCTAATCTTCCTTCGCGCATCAGCCCGGAGGAGATCGGCGCCATGAATCTCGTAGACATGTTTTTGAAGGCACAGGGCGGACAAACAGTCGACGCCCTTTCAAACCAGTTCAATCTCTCCCAGCAGCAGACAGTTGCCGCCCTCGAGGCATTGATGCCCGCATTTTCCCAAGGTTTGCAGAGAAATGCCGCCGATCCAATGGGCTTTGGCGGCTTTGTTCAATCGCTGTCTTCGGGTCGGCAGGTCAATTATTTTGATAATCCGCAAGCAGCTTTCGACCCCRTGGGCATTGCCAACGGCAAGAATGTTCTCGACCAGCTTTTTGGGTCGAAAGATCTGTCGCGAGCCGTTGCCGATCATGCTTCGGCTGTCTCCGGGGTCGGCGCGGACACACTAAAACAGATGCTGCCGGTGGTCGCCTCCATGATGATGGGTGGTCTGTACAAGAAATCGACCGGCCAGTTTGCTGCGGCTGGGCTTGGCGGTGGTAATGTTATCGGCGACCTTATCGAGCAAATGATGCGCCAGAGCGGTGGTCAATCGCCCTCCCCCCAGCAAAGTGCACCTGGCGCAGGCGGCAACCCATGGGGACAGATATTGGAAAGCATGCTCGGCGGAGGTGCAGCAGGGCAGCCACAATCGCAAGGCCAGGGCAATCCAATGGGAAACAATCCGCTAGGCAAAATATTCGAAGAGATGATGAAGGGTGCTGGCGGCGCAGCGCAGCAAGCCCCGGCACCGCGTGGCAGAGTCCCCCAAGACGCAGCACCTCAGGATACGGCCCAGGGACAAAACCCGTTCGGTGATAATCCGCTGGGGAAAATATTCGAGGAAATGATGAAAGGCGCAGGTGGGTCCGCAGCGCCGCAAACACCAACGCCGCGTGGCATGCCTCAAGATAATGCACCTCAAGAGACGACTCAGGGACAAAATCCGTTTGGCGACAATCCCTTGGGCCAGATTTTCGGAGAAATATTCGGTGGCGGTGCGCAGCAGCGTCCAGCACCGCAATCACCTCAACCACAGCCGCAAACCCAGCAAAGAACGGCGCCTTCCGCCCCTTCGGATAATCCCCTGAAAGACATACTCGGCCAGATGTTCGATACGGGTAAGCAGACGAACGATCAGTATCAGAAAGGTCTGGAATCCATCTTCGACCGGTATAAGCGCGGTATGGACCGCTATCGCTGACGAACCGGCAAGAAAAAGCCCGGCCACTTGCATATGCAATGTGGGCCGGGCAGGAGGCAGGCGGGACGCCGGGAGGGGATTCCGGCGTGAATGGGCGCCTGCTAAACAGTCAAATCGTCAGCCTTAGATGATCGAGCGGGCAGCACGAACACGCGACCTTACATCGGCCAAGGCGCCCAATCGTTCACTCGGATCATCGAGAAGCGAGGTGCCAATAGCAGAATGAAGATCGGCACGGGTGACGCCGATATCATGCAGCATTTCGTCATTCCACTCGCCGAGGCTCATAATCGTTTTGCGATTACGACGTGCGACGATCACTTGCTTGACAAAGTTGGCAGCCTGCGACGCAAATGCTGCGATCGAGCGGGTGAAACCAGTTACTTCAATCATTCTCGTTGTCGTCGTCATCGCCGTTACTCCTTTTGAAGGGCGATCAAGAAAGTTAAACCGCGCGAAAACCATTTTCCGCGCACCACGCCGCGTTATCCCCTGAACCACTCGTAGGACACCGACGCTTCCTGAACATTTACAGAATGATCCATAATAATTGATTATTCAAACGAATGTTTTTAATGTAAACGTTCAATAATAATGATGGATCAACCATTCCGGGAACATTGCCATGAACGCACCGCTTGATCTCGACCAGTTGCAAACATTCACGGCTATTGCCGACCTAGGTAGTTTTACAAGGGCTGCCGACAAGGTGAACAAGACGCAATCCGCCGTTTCGATGCAGATGCGCCGACTGGAAGAGCGTGTATCCAAATCGCTTTTCGAGCGCGATGGCCGCACCAATCGACTGACGGAAGATGGTGAGCGCCTGCTGGCCTATGCACGGCGGATGCTGCAGCTTAACAATGAAACCATTGCAGCTTTTGATGATACGCAGCTGCAAGGGCATATCCGCATTGGCACACCGGACGATTATGCCGACCGGTTTCTGCCGGAAATCATGGCGCGATTTTCCCGTTCCAATCCTCGCGTCGAGCTGTCGGTCGTCTGCGAGCCCACCGTCAATCTCGACGAGATGATCCGCAAAGGGCAACTCGATATTGCACTCGTAACGCAGTGCGACGAGCAACGGCGCTCGGAAGTTGTGCGTAGCGAACAGCTGCTTTGGGTTACCTCAGCCCACCATAATGTGCATGAAGAACAAGTACTTCCGCTGGCAGTCGGCCGCCCGACCTGTATCTGGCGCGCTGCCGCGGTGGATGTTCTCGACAGCATGCACCATGACTACCGCATTCTTTTCACAAGCTGGTCGGCCACTGTCTTGGCAGCGGCGGTTCTGGCGGGCCTTGCTGTCTCGATCCTGCCCGAGTGTGCTTTGCGCCCGGGAATGCGCGTTCTGACGGAGGCCGACGGTTTTGGCCGCTTGCCGGAATTCGGCATCGGCATCATGCGCGGCCACACCAAGCCCTCCGCGATCGTCGATGCGCTGGCACAGCACATTGTCGAAAGTCTCGACAATTTGTCGATGCCCTCTCCCGTGAGCGTGAGCCAAGCTTCGGCGCCGATCATGGCTAATCAGCGTCTCCGGCAAGTTCGTGCTGCGGAACTCGTTCCTGGCTGGTGATCACATTCCCCCTTGCCATGCCTTCACTGCGTCCAGGGGATAGAGCAACATAAGTATGTTGAGGCTGAGATTATCTCGTATGACCCAGCCAGCCAGCAGCTCGAAAAAGATCGCCAGCACGATCGTCAGCCAGAGAGGAGCCCTGGCGGCGAAGAAGAAGCCTAGAACCATGAATAATATGTCGCTGACGGAATTCAGAACACTATCGCCGGTATAGCCGAGCGCAATCGTGGCTTCGCGGTAGCGATTGATGACCATGTCAGTGTTTTCAAAAATCTCCCAGGCCGCCTCGACCACGATGGCCATCAGCAGACGCTGACCGATGGGTAATCTACGGGCGACAAGCCAGAAAATACCGTAGAACAGGAAGCCATGGATAATATGCGAGAGCGTGTACCAATCGGCGATATGCTGTGAATTATCTGAAGAATTCGTCTCGCCAACCCATAGCTTTATTGTCCCACAGGTACATATCGGGTTGCGGCCCATCCATAGCAAGATCGCTGCAGCGGCAGCAATCATAAGAGCCCCTATCAGCAGATAATGATGTAATTTCAAGCCTTTAGAAGTGGCAGCAATATCTGTTGGCATGTGGATTTCCCCTTTTTCCAACTCTTGCGGATAGGCGATATTCTTGAAGCTTGCAATGGTGCAATCAAGGATTGCCGAGGCTTGACCCTGACGACAGGGGGACTAGGAATAGCGCATGAGCGAAAAGCCCGAATCTGCATCGAATGTTGCCGAATATACTGTCTCTGAAATATCCGGCGCGTTGAAGCGCACGGTCGAGGACACTTTCGGGCACGTAAGGGTTCGCGGCGAGATTTCCGGGTATCGCGGCCCGCATTCGTCCGGCCATGCCTATTTCTCGCTGAAAGACGACAAGGCGCGCATTGAGGCGGTCATCTGGCGCGGTTCCATGAGCCGTTTGCGCTTCCAGCCGGAGGAAGGCATGGAAGTCATCGCCACGGGCAAATTGACGACTTATCCGGGGTCTTCCAAATACCAGATCGTCATCGAGCAGATGGAACCGGCGGGGGTCGGCGCGCTGATGGCACTCCTGGAGGAACGCAAGCGCAAGCTTGGTGCAGAGGGGCTCTTCGATCCCGCGGCCAAGCGGCGGCTGCCCTTCATGCCGCGCATTATCGGCGTTGTCACATCACCGACCGGCGCTGTCATCCGCGACATCATCCACCGCATCACCGACCGTTTCCCGCTGCATGTTCTGGTCTGGCCGGTACGTGTGCAGGGCGAGACTTGCGGTTCTGAAGTCGCCAATGCGATCAATGGTTTCAATGGGTTAGAACGGGGTGGCGTTCTTCCTCGTCCCGATGTCCTGATTGTGGCGCGTGGCGGTGGCAGCCTTGAAGACCTTTGGGGGTTCAATGATGAAGCCGTCGTGCGCGCTGTCGCCGCATCGCAAATTCCCATCATTTCTGCTGTCGGTCACGAGACCGACTGGACGCTGATCGATCTTGCCGCGGACGTTCGCGCACCAACGCCAACCGGTGCTGCAGAGATGGCTGTGCCGGTCAAGACAGACCTCCGGGCGCAGGTCGCGACGCTTGGCGCCCGGCTTGCGTCGGGCATGTCGCGCTATCTCGACCGCCGTCGTCAGGCGCAGCGGGCGCTTGCCCGCGCCCTGCCCTCGGCGGACCAGTTGCTTGCACTTCCACGCCGACATTTCGACGAAACCGCAGGCCGTTTGGGCCGTGCCCTGCAGGCGAATACGCAGAAGAAACGCGGCGAGTTCGACGGCTGCGCAAGGCAGCTATCGCCCCGGGTCCTTGAGCAAAAGGTTCGCGAAAAGCGGATTGAAATCAAGCGCTTGGACAGTCAGCTGCCGCGTTGTCTTGCAGCTTTTCTGCAGAAAAGACGCGCGGTTTTCGACCGGCAAGCGGCACGGCTTTCGATCGAACCTGCCGCACGGCTGGCACAGAGAGACCGCCAACATCTTCAACAGCTCGACCGACGTCAGGTCCAAGCCGTCAATCTGCTGATCGACGG
>NZ_JBFUMG010000303.1:0-5401 GCF_054049495.1 Phyllobacterium sp. P5_D12
GCTCAAGATCGTCCGCGATATTGTCTCGACCGGAGATGCCACGCCTGACGTCGACACTGCCGTCTATTCGGACCTGCGTGCCAGTTATTCGTTCTCGGCCAATGCCGACGGCACGCTGGTGGTTTCCCATACCGGTGGCACCGCGCTTGACGGCACCGACATGCTGCGCAATATCGAACGGTTGCAGTTCAGCGATGGCACTGCAATCAACGTCATCGTGGGCACGCCGTTCAGCGACAACGGCCTTCCTCCGCAGGGTACCGGGCCATTGAACCAGCCCGCGCTCAACGGCACTGCACAGGACGACTTGATCATTGGCCTCGCCGGTGCCGACGTCCTCAACGGCAACGCTGGCAACGACATCCTTGTTGGTGGCGCCAACGGTACGGCGGCGACGACGACGACGACGACGTTTGCCGACAACTTCGAGCAGGGCAACAACAACAACAACAACGGCAACGCGAACTTCGCGTCGAACTGGGCTGAGGCCAATGACTCTGGTGGCACGACCAGTGGCCAGATCCGGATCGACGACGGCAACAACAATGTTCTCCGCTTCTACGGCGGCACGCCGGCCAACGATTACAATGGTGCGCAGATCACGCGGACCATGAACCTCTCTACCGCCTCAACTGCCACCATCACGTACTCGGCTAATCCGGACGGTCTCGACGCCGGCGAAACCGTAACGGTCCAGTTCGCGGCCAACGGCACGACCTTCGTGAACCTTCAGACGATCAGTGGTGACGGCAACGCAACCAACTATACCCATACCGTCACCGGTCCATTTGCAGCAAACGCGGCAATCCGCTTCGTGACCACGGCGATCAACGGGAACACTGAAGGAGTCAGCATCGACAGCCTTGCCATCAGCTACTCGACAGTTGCTCAAGTCGCCGGCGTGGATACCCTCAACGGCGGCCTCGGGGACGACACCTACTCGTTCAGCCTCGGTGACGGCAACGACACCATTAACGAAGCGGTTAACGCGTCCAGTGGTGGTACGGCGGATCGGATTTCGATCCTGGCGCCGACCACCGGCATCGATCCAGTGACGCTGTTGCCGATCATGACGATGACGGCGCTCAATGCCAATGACAGCAACACCGCGACTAACACGGGCGACCTGGTCATCAATTACGGCCTGGCTGCGGGCAATTCGCAAACGATTACGGTGGCCGGCCATTTCACCGGTGGCAATGCCGAGACGGGTGTCGAACGCATCAACTTCAATGGTGCGCAATACGAGGGCTACCAGCTCGGCGCCGAGGACTTTCTAATTAACCGTGCCGACCCGAACAACAATACACGCGTTGACCTGACGGGCTCGCTGGTCAACAATTTCGTGGCTGGCGAGAATGGCACCAATGACACCATCACCGGCGGCAGTGGCAATGACCTGATCTTTGGCGGCACCGGCAACAATACGCTCAACGGAGGCCTTGGCGACGACCTTCTGGTTGGCGGCACTGGCACTGATACGCTGGATGGCGGCGCTGACCTCGACACTATGGTCGGCCTCGGCGGCAACGACACCTATATCGTTGATGATGTCGGCGACGTGGTTGTCGAAGCCCTCAATGCGGGCACGGACACGGTGGAAACCCTGCTGGCTGCGCTCTCTATCGAGCTGATGGCCAATGTCGAAAACCTGACCTATACCGGCGTCGATGCCGACCAGTTCGTCGGGACCGGCAATGCGGGCAATAACGTGATCAGCGGCGGCGATCTTGCCGATACGCTGAGCGGTCTGGCCGGCAACGACACGTTGCAAGGCGGGCTCGGGGCCGACGCGATGACCGGCGGTGACGGCAGCGACGTCTACTTCGTGGACGAAGCAGGCGATGTGGTAACCGAGACTTCCGCCCTTGTTACAGACATCGACAGGGTTGAATCCGACATCTCCTATGTTCTCGGCGCTAATGTCGAAAACCTCGACCTCAACGGCGCCAATGCCGACATCAACGGCACGGGTAACGCTCTCAACAATATCATCAACGGCAATGACGGCATCAACCAGTTGTTCGGCGGTGGCGGTAACGATACGCTTGCCGGCAATGACGGCAATGACCTGCTCGACGGCGGCGAGGGTAATGACATCCTCAATGGCGGCGACGACAACGACACCATTATCGGTGGTGCCGGCAACGACACCATTGACGTGGGCAACGGTTTCAACACCATCGTCTATAACGCTGCCGGTTTCGGTGCGGATACGATTGCAAGCTTCGATGCAGCTGGCGGAACGCCCGCAAGTCAGGACCGCATCGATCTCAGCGGGCTTGGCGTCACGGCAGCGAATTTTGCCCAACGTGTGTTCGAATCCACTTCTGGCGGTAACACGATCATTACAGTGCGTGAGAATGGAGCGGCCTCGGCGATCCAGGGCACGATCCAAATCAACGGCGTCACCAATGCCAACATCGATATCACGGACTTCACCCTGGCGGCAGCTGCACCACCCGTGTTCGGCGTCGGCACCGCTGCTGCGAACACGATTACCGGCAACGCTGCTGCCAATACCATTAATGGCCTCGGGGGCAACGACACTCTGAGTGGTGCCGGCGGCGACGATGTCATCAACGGCGGCGAGGGTGCAGACGTCCTCAACGGCGGCGATGGCAACGACACGCTCAGTGGAGGAACAAATATTGCCAACGGCACCTATGCAGATACTTTCAGTGCCGTGGCTTATAACAACAACAACGGGACGCTCAACTTTGCTGGTAACTGGACAGAGACTGGCGACAACAACTCGGCGACTACTGGCGATATCCTTATCACCAACAACCAACTGAGGTTTGCTGGAACGATCGACACCAATGATTTCATCCAGCGCTCGATCAATCTGACCGGAGCCACGGCACCGACCCTTTCCTTCAACTATCAGGGTGCCGCTGCTGGCGAGACCATCGCTGTTGAAGCATTGAATGGCGGTACTTGGCAGTCTCTCGGGACGCTGGGAGGAGCAACCAGCGGCGCATTCGTCGCCGCACTTGATCCGGCCCACTCGGCTATCAGATTCCGTACCACAAGCGGTTTTGATCCCGCCGAGACGTTCAATATCGACAATGTAACCGTAACTTTGGGTGCCAACAGCGGTGTCGACACCATCAACGGCGATGCCGGCGACGATACAATCATCTGGAACGCCAATACGGCGGCTCCGACCGACGGCCGTGACATCGTCAACGGTGGTACCGAAGGCGCACTTGGCGATACGTTCGTCATGACCGGCAATAGTTCGGCCGAGACGTTCCGGATCTATACCCGGGCAGCTTTCCTCGCCGTGGTTGGAAACGCAGCTGTTCCGCTGGCGGCGGCAACAGAGATCGTCGTTACCCGCAACGGTACCAATGCGGCGGCCATCATCGCTGAATTGGCGGAGATCGAGGAAATCCGCGTCAACGGCGCTGATCCTTCCGGTAACGGAGCGGCCGGCGGGGACAATTTCGAGATCATCGGTGATTTCTCGGCGACCAGCCTGCGGCTCAACACCATCACCATCGATGGTGATGCAGGAGACGACAACATCGATATCACGTCACTCAGCTCGGCGCATCGCATTGTCTTCAAATCCAACGGCGGTAACGACACCATTATTGGAACCCTGCGTCCCCAGGATGTGGTCGAGCTGCCAAATGGGGCCACCATTGCTGATTATGAGGTGACTATCGAAGACGGTGTCACGACAATGACCAGCGGTGAACATACGATCAAATTCACCGCCCCCGACGGGATGCCGCAAATTGGCGACGACCCCATCGACGATGAAGATGAGGACGACGAAGAAGAAACCGAACTTCCCGGCGGCAATGACGACGAGGATGATGAGGAAGACGACGACGATAACGACGATCATCACACGGGCGGCGGTGGTTGCGACGATGATGATGACGATGCTCCGGCACCGGGAGCAGACTCTGGCGCAACTGGCGCACCGGTTATCGGTACGGCCAATGCCGATGTCCTGCTTGGAACTGTCAATGGCGAGAACATTATAGCATTGGGCGGCAGTGACACGGTCATGGGTGGCGCTGGAGCAGATGTCATCCGCGGCGATGAGGGCGATGACTTCATCAGTGCGGAAGGCGGCGATGATATCGCTTTCGGCGGTGCGGGAAGCGACGACATCCTCGGCGGAGCGGGTAACGACATGCTCTACGGCGATGCTGGATCAGATCGCATCTTCGGCGATGCCGGCAATGATCTGATCGATGCCGGGTCCGGCAACGATACTGCGCATGGCGGAGAAGGTAACGACATGTTCGTTGCCGCATCCGGCGACGGCGACGACACCTACTACGGTGACGCCGGCAGCGATACGCTCGACATGGCGGCAATTACTGCCAACCTGACAGTCGACCTCGGAACGGGCTTTGCGGGCCGGGGTAGTGCATCAAGCAGCCAATCGAGCAATGACACGCTGTGGAATGTCGAAAATGTGGTGACCGGTTCCGGTAACGATACGATCACTGCAAGCAGCGCAGTCAATGTCATCGACGGCGGTGCAGGCAATGACACCTTCCGCTTCCTCTCCGCAGGGGATGCGGACGGAGATACGATCGCCGGCTTCCAGCCGGGAGACAAGATCGATCTCACCGGTGTCGACGCCAATAACGGTTCGGGCGGGAACCAGGCCTTCACGCTGGTTGCGGGCTCGACCTTAAGCGGTGCCGCACAATTGGTTGTCACGCATGAAACGCGTGAGGACGGTGACTATACGATCGTTCAAGGCAGCGTCGATGGAGACAGCGGAGCCGAACTGCGCTTGAGCATCAAGGGGAACCATAACCTCACCAATTCGGACTTCCATCTGTAGTCCGAGAACTGACGGCGAGCCGCAACAACCGGCTCGCCGCCCTATACAAATATAAAAAAGGGGGGTCATGAAATGCGTACTAGACTTTATTTTACCAACCCTGCGGGCAGCACAGCTCGCTTTGATCCGTTCAAGCGCCGCACTGCTGGCCCCGCCGGCGTTTCGGACGCGCGCAGCCTGACAAGGACGTTGCATTTGCCATGGCTGCCTCTCTATCTCCTTGCGATTTATGTTTGTCAGCCAGCTTTGGGCCAAGCCGCAGTCATTGCCGCCGTGGTCATGGCAGTCATGACGGCTACTTCGGAAATACTGACGAAGCGCCTTGTCGCTAAGTGGTCGTCTCAGAGGCGGCTGCGTGGCGAACGATGGTGGAGCCCGACATATTGGATTTGAACTGGCAAGCGCGGTCCACCCGTGGCCGCTCCGCCTGAAGCCTCAACAAGAAACGGTAAGAAAAAATGCGCTCGAAAACCCCATTGACTGGCACCAAGCGGAAAAATGCCGAGAAGCTGACGCAAGGCTTTCGCGGGATATTCGTATTTCTCTTCACCACCTCCGGCGTCATCAACATTCTCGCAC
>NZ_JBFUMG010000304.1:0-5378 GCF_054049495.1 Phyllobacterium sp. P5_D12
GAAGTCGCTGTGGACGTCGTCGTAGTAGCCGGCGCAGCGCTGGCCATCTGCACATTGCCCCCTGCCATTCTGGTGCTGGCAATATAGGCGTTGGCAATTGCACGGCTGGCATCATTCGAAGCTATATCGGCTGAATGATAACGGTCACGCTTTTCGTAGAACGCGTTGCCGCCCGCGACGACGGTGTAATGCATGTTCTTGTAAGGGAACCGAAGACCCGCAGTATGGAAATACATCGCGTTCTTCACTTTGGGATTGCGCTCACCCTTGAGCACGGCGTCCGCAGCAGCTTGCACGTCGGGCATTGCCACAGAACGCATGGGCCGCGATAGCACGCCCGGCGCGAACTGGTTTTTCTGACCAACCACGCCGCAGATGGAATTTCCCCATTTGCCCGAATCGAGACGGTTCATCACCACGGTGCCGACCGCGAGCAAGCCTTCCTTGCTCGAGCGGTTGGACTCGAAGAACATCGCCCGTTCAAGGCATTCCTTGTCCTTCGGCGTATAAGCGTAAGAAGTAGTTCTGGTACCCGAATGCGTCGTCAGACCGGCGGATAATTTGCCCGAATTCTGGCTCGTCGTACAACCGGTGACGAGACCGGCCGCCGCAACAATGCCTATAACAGAGTGGAGTTTTCCCCTACCGACGCCGTTCACGAAGCATTTCTCATCGCTGTTAATCCTGCTGGTGAAGTTGCTGACAGATTGATGCGATTTAGGGCCAAACAATGGCAATGATCATTATTGTGATATACGACATTACCATCCATTTGAAAATATGCAGTTATTTTATTCATTTCAACAGCAAAAAAATTTCAATAATGGCAAAATTAAGAACTTGTTTACCACATTTGCCCTAAACTTTGTGCATCTGCCCAAGCTGGTAAGGCACGCTATGCGCAATCATTCAGTCCGCTACGATACTCGCGAATCGCTTATGGCAGCGCTGGTTGAACTCATGGCGTTACAAATTCCGGTTGAAGATGTTGCGCCGGTTTTGTGCACGATCGGACCGGTCGATCTCGATCTGCTGGCCGATTGCATGAACGATATCGGCCTTAATGACAATCGGGCGATCGCAGCCTGACATTCCCATTCCTAGCTACCTGTCCGCATAGGGCTTGTTCCAATCCCTGTGACAAACTATCAATCGGCGCGATGGCCGGTTTGAGGGATGACACGTGAGCGAAAAGAAAGACGTCCTCCGCGAGATTGACGACAATGCAATACGCCTTGCACGCACGTTGATGCGTACCGCGCGCCACGCCGTGATTGCGACGCTCGATCCCCAGTCCGGCGCTCCGATTGCCACGCGCGTGGGCATCTCGACAGATCATGATGGCGCACCAATCATCCTTGTTTCGGCCCTCGCCGCACACACACCGGCACTGCTGGCCGATCCCCGGTGCTCGCTTTTGGTCGGCGAACCGGGCAAAGGTGACCCACTCGCCCATCCGCGGATGACGATAACCGCCAAGGCGCGAGAGATCGCCCGCGATACGCCGGAACACACCCGCATTGCATGGCGCTATCTTTCCCACTTGCCCAAGGCCAAGCTCTATGTTGACCTTGGCGATTTTCGCTTTTTCCGCCTGGAACCTGAAAGCGCCAAGCTGAATAGCGGCTTTGGCCAGGCTTATCAATTATCTGCAAATGATTGGCTTAKCCTCAGCCCGGTTGGAGAGGAACTCGCCGCCGCGGAACAGGGCGCCGTCGACCATATGAACGAAGACCATTCCGATGCGATCGCGCTTTATGCCCGCTTTTATGCCAGGGCACGTGACGGCAAGTGGCGCATGACAGGCATTGACGCCGATGGCTTCGATCTGGCCGAGGGTGACGACGTTCTGCGTGTCTTTTTCCAGGAGCCACTGACCTCTGCCAAGGACATGCACATGACGCTCGTGCGGATGGCTGGCGAAGCTCGCGCCGGGCTCGCATCGCAGTCGTGAAAAAACTGATCCCGGACGAGCACGGCTGGCTGCAACATCGGGTAATCCGTATCGCCGACGCTGAGGATGATCGGCTTGTGCCTTACCGGAACGTGCGCGAACGGGATCTCGTCGGGCGCGAGGGCCGGTTCATCGCCGAGGGCAAGGTTGTCCTCAATGTCCTGTTGTCCAACCAGGCTTTCGCGGTGGAATCGCTCCTCGTGCTGGAAAACCGGCTTGCGGGGCTGGGCCAGCAGCTCAAGCTTTGTCCCCCCGATGTACCGGTCTATTGCGTGTCGCGCGAGGTCATGGATGCAATTGCCGGCTTTCCGATGCATCGCGGCATCCTCGCCGTTGGCCGCCGCAACACGCCGCAATCCATCGATGCGTTGATCGAAGGAATGCCAGATAAGGCATTGGTGGTCGCTTTGTGCGGCATTTCAAATCACGACAACATGGGATCGATTTTTCGCAACGCCGCCGCCTTTGAAGCGGATTGCATTTTGATGGACGAAACCAGTTGCGATCCCCTTTACCGCAAGGCCATCCGCGTATCGGTCGGCTCGGCATTGAAAGTACCCTTTGCAAGGGAAGGATCGATCGAAGCCATCGTGACCAAATTGCAAACTGCCGGGTTCGACATTTTTGCTCTCAGCCCCGCCGGCACAACCGATATTTACGATGCCAGGCCCTCGCAACGCGTTGCGCTGCTTCTGGGCACGGAAGGCGACGGCCTGCCAAAGCCACTCTTGCAAAAACTGAAAACAGTGAAAATCTCTATGTCCGGCAGCTTCGACAGCCTGAACGTGGCGACAGCGTCGGGTATCGCCCTATCGCGTTTCAGCCGTTTTTCTGGTCTCTGAAGCTGTCGCCTGCAAAGCCCGAATGCGATCGGCCAGGCTCGCGATGATTTCGCCGTTTTCGTCATGCACCGGAGACATTTCGCTCTCGGCTTTCGCCAAGAGTTCGTTGACCTTCGAGGTTGGCCCCTCTAGCCGCGCGACCATGGCAACAACCTGTGCTGCAAGTGCATTCATCTCTTCGCGCAAGCGCTCGGTTTCCTGTGCTTGAACCAGCGCCTGCTTGCCGCGCGGCGTATCCAGAACAGAAGATCCCTGCTTGCGCCCTTCGGCGAGCACCTTGCGCAAACGTTCATTGATCCGCTCGATTTCCTTCTCGCGCCTTGAAAGCTTGGCCTCGCTATCGGAAATTTGCCTGAGCAGGGCATTCGAGCTTTTCTCAAGCTCGGCGCTTCGCTTGGTTTCCTGCGCCAGCGAATGCTGCAATGCCTTGATATCTGCTTCGGCCCGTTGTCTCAGGTTGTCGCTGTCACGCTTGTCCTGCCGCGCCTCTTTCAGATCATCCGTAAGATTGTCGATCCGGGCCGATTGCGCTGCGACTTCTATTTGAAAACTGTCCGCATTTATCGCGACACTGGACACGCGGCGATGCACGAGTTCGAGTTCAGCTGACTTTTGCTCGATCAATCGTTCATGCCCTATGATCATGGCCGCGGCTTTCTCCAGTTCCTGTTCACGATCGGCAAATGACGATCGCGACTCGGCAATCGCCGCATCGCGCGCCGCAAGTTCAGAGGTGAGATTGCGCATGAGACGCTCTTTCTCGCCGAGTTCGGCCAACTGCAGTGCAGCTTTTTCGCGGGAGCTCTCCAGCATCAACTCAAGCTTGCGCTCGGCGATCGCGTGTTCAGCGCGCAGGCCATCCCGCTGGGCTTGTATCTCGTTGAGCGTCAGCGGAGTCTCTGCCTCGACACGCTTGCGTGTGAGCAGTGTCGCCCGGCGCCAGATCGGCGGCGCAATCAAAAGCGCGAGCAGCACGGCGCTCAGGAATCCGAAAGCAAAATATAGCGCAGACTGGATCACGATCAGGGTCCCGTTGGATATCTATCTTGGCACAAATTACTAACAGTCAGYCCCTGAAACGCAAAGACGCGAACTGAAGAGTTCGCGTCCCAAATGCAATATGGTTATCTTATCAGAAAGGATTCCACGTCGCCGTCTGGGTAATCTTCAGGTAACCCACATTGACACCCAAACGTGCACCGACGCCCGTCCTGATCGGAACGAGCAGGACTTGATTCCGTTTGAGCACATTGAAACCGACTCCGGCGAAAAGATAGGCGGAACCGGCAACACCAACGAAGCGGCCGTACAGGTTCTGCACATCATCGAGATTGTAGACGAGCATCATGACGCGCGAACCCTGTCCGCCGAAATCCCAACCGATCGATGGTCCTTGCCAGAAGGTTTTGTGATCCCCGGCATTCTTGGTGTAGAGCGAACCTTCACCATAGGTCAGGCCGCCGATAAGGGCGCCCGATCCTTCCTCCCCGAGAACATAGCCGTTGGGCAGGCCATAGCTCTGGAAGACTTTTTCGACAGCCGTGGCGAGCCCACCTGAAGTCGATCCGAAGAACCGCTGGCCGGAAKTGACGATTTCTTCCATCGTATAGGTTTCTTGCGCCCGCGCCGTCTGCGCCTGGGCGACAACGAGTGACACAAGTGTCAAAATGAGGAGAAAGCCGCGGTTCAAAGACAAGAGTAGAGACGCCATCATAATTCCTTTTGGCTGTTCGCTTCTTTGCCTGACGCCTGATGCAAGGATGAGCAGATCTTGCGCCTGCTTTTAAAATCGAATTCATTTTAAGGCGCTAAACCTTGTATAAAAGTTTATGAATCGATCTTGGCATTTCAATGACTTGCAAAGAATGGCAAAAACCTTGAAATTTCAACATTTACAGGCTCCGGCCAAGACGTTCTTGCCGATCATGACCGAGCTATGTATCCAAATAGGCCAGAAATCGGAGTGATTCGCGTGTTACTGATTCGCGGCGGCCTCTGAACCACCAGCCAATCTTCAGGAGATTTCCCCATGACATTGCCCGTTATTCTCTCGGCAACGGACCTCGGAGCGCTCCTGAGCAGCCGCATCTGCCACGACATCATTTCACCCGTCGGCGCCATCAACAACGGGTTGGAATTGCTCGAAGAAGGCGGTTCCGATGAAGACGCGATGAGCCTCATCAAATCCAGCGCGCGCAGCGCATCTGCTCGCCTGCAGTTCGCGCGCATTGCTTTTGGCGCCGCCGGCTCCGCCGGGGTCCAGATCGATACGGGTGACGCGCAGAATGTCGCCAATGAATATATGAAGGGCGAAAAGGCCGAATTGAGTTGGGAAGGAACCCGGGTTCTGCTGCCCAAGAACAAGGTGAAGCTCTTGCTCAATCTGGTCCTGATCGCCAATGCGGCCCTGCCTCGCGGTGGCACATTGTCCGTCGCACTGCAAACCCCGGAAACACAGCCGCGTTTTGTCCTGACATCCCGTGGTCCAATGTTGCGCGTAGCGCCGAAATTCCTTGAACTGCACAGYGGCAAGGTTCCAGAAGAGCCGATCGATGCTCACGGCGTTCAACCTTACTATACGC
>NZ_JBFUMG010000305.1:0-5371 GCF_054049495.1 Phyllobacterium sp. P5_D12
GGATTTTGACGGGCATTACTTATCGGATGGGCCTGATAGATTATGCGTTCAAACGCTGCGTCAGCGCCTGTGCTGCCTGCGGGGCGTGCACTTTGCCTTCGTGGATGAAGTAGACAAAAACATCGCGAGGCTGCTTTTCCGGCTGCTGCTTGGGAGAGGCCAGTGGCAGATCATCCGGTACATCGCCCTTTGCCCAATGTTTGACGCGATCTGCCCATTTGTCGAGCGCCTTGGCGGGGTAGGCGGTATCGATGGCATCATCACCCTTCTGCAGACGAGCATAGACGAAATCAGCGGTCACGTCGGCAATTTCCGGATATTCGAAATGTTCCGCATAAACCACGGCCACACCCTTTTCGCGAGCAAGGGCGATGAAGTCGGGATCGATGAAGGAAGGATTGCGGACCTCAACCGCGTGGCGCAGGGGGAGGCCGGATTCGCTCTTTGGCAAGAGATCTAGAAACGCGCCAAAATCATCCGCATCGAACTTCTTTGTTGGCGCAAACTGCCAGATCAGCGGCCCCAGCCGGTCTCCCAACTCGGCTATACCGGATCTGATGAAGCGCTGTATCGACTCGCCGGCTTCGGCGAGAACACGGCGGTTGGTGACAAAGCGATTGCCCTTGACCGAGAAAACGAAACCATTCGGCACCTGGCTCGCCCATTTGGCGAAAGTCTCGGACTTCTGCGTACCGTAATAGGTGCTGTTGATCTCGATCGTCTGCAGATGCTGGCCTGCATATTCGAGTTCCTTGGTCTTGGAGAGACCCTTTGGATAAAAGGTGCCGCGCCAAGGCTCGAAAATCCAGCCACCAATGCCCACCCTTATGGTTCCGCTGGTCATCTCCGTCTCCTCCCTTGAAGATAGATTGATTATTCTGCCGCGGCTTGCGCCTTGTGCCCCGGGCGCCGGCGCAAAAGCTCCCTGAGGAACTGGCCGGTATAGGAGCGTTCGGCCTCGACAATATCCTCGGGCCGGCCGACAGCCACGATCTCACCGCCGCCGTCGCCGCCGTGTGGTCCAAGGTCGATGACCCAGTCCGCTGTCTTGATGACTTCGAGATTGTGCTCGATCACGACGACTGTGTTGCCCTGGTCGACTAGTTCGTGCAGCACTTCGAGCAGCTTCGCCACATCGTGGAAATGCAGGCCGGTGGTGGGTTCATCGAGAATATAGAGCGTACGGCCGGTCGCCTTGCGCGACAGTTCCTTCGCGAGCTTGATGCGCTGCGCCTCGCCGCCGGACAAGGTATTTGCCTGCTGGCCGACATGGATATAGCCGAGGCCGACTTTGGCCAGCGTCTGCAGCTTGTCGCGCACTGCAGGGACGGCGGCGAAGAACTCCGCACCTTCCTCGACGGTCATATCGAGGACGTCGGCGATCGACTTGCCCTTGAACAGGACCTCCAGCGTCTCGCGATTGTAGCGCTTGCCATGGCACACATCGCAGGTGACGTAGACGTCCGGCAGGAAGTGCATCTCGATCTTGATCACGCCGTCGCCCTGGCACGCCTCGCAGCGTCCGCCCTTGACGTTGAACGAGAAGCGGCCGGGCTGGTAGCCACGTGCTTTTGCTTCCGGAAGCCCCGCAAACCAGTCGCGGATCGGCGTAAACGCACCCGTATAAGTTGCGGGATTGGAGCGCGGCGTGCGGCCGATCGGCGACTGGTCGATATCGATGACCTTGTCGAGAAATTCCAGCCCGTCGATGCGGTCATGATCAGCCGGGTGCTCGCGCGAACCCATGATGCGGCGCGAGGCAGCCTTGAACAGCGTCTCGATCAGAAACGTCGATTTGCCCCCGCCGGACACGCCGGTAACGGCCGTAAATGTGCCGAGCGGAATTTCAGCCGAGACGTTCTTCAGGTTGTTGCCCCGCGCTCCGACGATCTTGATGCGCTTCTTGTTGATCTTGCGCCGCTCGGAAGGCACCGCCACTTCGATCTCACCGGACAGATACTTGCCGGTCAGGGATTTCGGGCTGGCCATGATATCGGCAGGCGAGCCCTGCGCAATGATCTCGCCGCCATGGATACCCGCAGCCGGGCCGATATCGACGACATAGTCGGCGGTGAGGATTGCGTCCTCGTCGTGTTCGACGACGATGACGGTGTTACCGAGATCGCGCAGGTGGCGCAGGGTCTTCAACAACTGCTCGTTGTCTCGCTGATGCAGGCCGATGGACGGCTCATCAAGCACATAGAGCACGCCGGTCAGCCCGGAGCCGATCTGCGAGGCCAACCGGATGCGCTGGCTTTCACCACCGGATAGCGTGCCGGAATTGCGCGACAATGCCAGATAGTCGAGCCCGACATCATTAAGGAAGCGCAGGCGCTCGCGGATCTCTTTGAGAATGCGCGCGGCGATCTCCGTCTGCTTTTCATTGAATGTCTTGTCGATGTCACTGAACCACGCATCCGCATGGCGAATGGATTTCTCGGTGACCTGACCGATATGCAGACCGCCGATCTTGACCGCAAGAGCCTCGGGCTTGAGCCGATAGCCTTTGCAAGCCGGGCAGGGTGTACCCGACATGAAACGCTCTATCTCCTCGCGCGACCAGGCGGAGTCTGTCTCTTTCCAGCGGCGTTCCAGATTGGGAATGACGCCTTCGAAGGGTTTGGTGGTGCGGTAGGAACGCAGGCCGTCATCATAGGCGAATTGAACCTCGCGGCTCCCCGTACMGTAAAGAATGGCTTTTTGGGCTTCCTCGCTCAGGTCGCGCCAACGATCAGCAAGCTTGAAGCCATAGGCGGTACCGAGCGCGTCCAGCGTCTGATTGTAATAGGGCGAACTCGACTTGGACCACGGCGCGATGGCGCCGTTTTTCAATGTCAGGCTTTCGTCCGGAACGATCATCGTGGGATCGATGGCCTTTTGTGTCCCTAGACCATCGCAGGTCGGGCATGCGCCGAAGGGATTGTTGAACGAAAACAGCCGCGGCTCGATCTCGGAAATGGTGAAACCCGAAACCGGACAGGCAAACTTTTCCGAGAACATCACGCGCTCATGCGTATCGTTCTTGGATTTGTTGGCGGATTCGCTGGCCGTTTCGTCGGCCGGAAGCGGTTTGTCGGCAAATTCCGCAACGGCGATGCCGTCGGCGAGTTTCAGACTGGTCTCGAGACTGTCGGCAAGACGCGCGGACATATCGGGCCGCACGACGATACGGTCCACCACCACGTCGATGTCGTGCTTGTATTTCTTGTCGAGCGCCGGGACATCGGCGATCTCGTAGAAAATGCCGTCAACCTTGACGCGCTGGAAGCCGCGCTTCTGCAGGTCGGCGAGTTCCTTGCGGTATTCGCCCTTCCGGCCACGGACAATCGGCGCGAGAATGAAAAGACGCGTGCCTTCTTCGAGTGCCAGCACACGATCGACCATCTGGCTGACCGTCTGGCTTTCGATCGGCAGACCGGTGGCGGGAGAATAAGGAATGCCAACACGCGCATAAAGCAGGCGCAAGTAGTCATAAATCTCGGTGACCGTGCCTACCGTCGATCGCGGGTTGCGGCTGGTTGTCTTCTGCTCGATGGAAATCGCCGGCGACAGGCCGTCGATCTGGTCGACGTCAGGCTTCTGCATCATCTCAAGAAACTGCCGCGCATAGGCGGACAGGCTCTCGACATAACGCCTCTGCCCTTCGGCATAGATCGTATCGAACGCGAGTGACGACTTGCCCGACCCTGAAAGGCCGGTCATGACAATCAGCTTGTCGCGCGGCAGATCAAGATCGATGTTTTTCAAATTATGTTCGCGGGCACCGCGAATGGAAATGTACTTCTGATCGCTCATATGTGTTTGCCTTTGAGAGGGCGCGCTATTTGGAAGGAGTTATGGCCCTCAGCGAGCGGCTTTCCTATATTTAGAAAGTCTTCTCCGGTTTACGAGGTCCTGACCCTAACCCTATTGGAATCACCATAGCCATGTTGACATTGTTAGGGCAAGTGATAGAACAAAAAAAGAACAAACTGTGGATGTTCTACTGACATAGTGCTGACAGGGTGTGAAAGCAGTCTTGTTCAAGCGTTGGCTGTAAAAAACCAGGTGCGTTGCGGTTCGTGGCTGCGTTGAAAGCGCGGCAAGTCTCCTGACAAATCTGGCAGGAGGGTTTTGGTGGCTGGCGATGCGAGCGCKACCCGGGACTGTATATTGTGGATAGCGGTAATCAGTTGCCCCGTCTTKAATGCGGCTTCTGTATGATGGCGAAAATTTTAAAAGCGGAATTTATGGAGTTCAAATCATGGCAGGCAGTGTCAACAAGGTCATTTTGGTAGGAAATCTTGGCGCTGACCCGGAAATCCGGCGGCTCGGTTCTGGCGATCCGGTCGTCAACCTTCRCATCGCCACGTCGGAAAGCTGGCGCGACAAGAACAGCGGCGAGCGCAAGGAAAAAACCGAATGGCACAGTGTCGTTATCTTCAATGACAATCTTGCCAAGGTTGCCGAGCAATACCTGAAAAAGGGCATGAAGGTCTATCTCGAAGGTGCTCTGCAGACTCGCAAGTGGCAGGATCAGACTGGTAACGACCGCTATTCGACAGAAGTCGTACTGCAGAAGTTCCGTGGTGAATTGCAGATGCTCGATTCACGCGGTGAAAATGCCGGCGGTGGACGTTCGTTCGACAATTCGGGTCGCGGCCAGGTTTCGGACAATGATGGTTCGGATTTCGGCCGTTCCAGTGCATCATCGAGCAGTTCATCGAGTGCAGGCGGTAATTTCTCGCGCGATCTCGACGACGAAATCCCGTTCTGAGATCCARATACAATAAGATCCAATGAACGATACAGCGCCCAGTCATGATCAGTGATCTGGGCGTTTATGCTGGGCTGTTCGCAATAGCCTTCGCTGCGGCGACTGTCCTTCCGATGCAATCGGAGGCGGCACTTGCCGGACTTCTCCTCAGCAATTCATATTCGCCGGCTGCGCTGATAGCGGTAGCCAGCATCGGTAACGTCCTTGGCTCGGTGGTCAACTGGCTGCTTGGCCGCGGAATTGACAGGTTTCGCGACCGCAAATGGTTTCCCGCCAGCCACGCGCAACTCGATCGCGCCGCCTCCTGGTACCATCGCTATGGCAGGTGGACGCTACTCTTGAGCTGGGCCCCGATCATTGGCGATCCGCTGACACTGGCTGCGGGCGCTCTACGGGAACCCTTGCCAAGCTTCCTGGTCCTCGTAACAATTGCAAAGACCATGCGTTATATGGTCGTTTTCATGCTGACGCAGGGGTGGCGGCTCATATGAGTGGCGGAAGTGGCGTCCAGATTTCGCCATCTCCTGTGTCACGATGACCTCGTCAATCCCGACACCGATTTCCGGAGTTTTCATGAACGGACCGAGCCCAGAAAACAAGCACCCCATGCAGGGG
>NZ_JBFUMG010000306.1:0-5325 GCF_054049495.1 Phyllobacterium sp. P5_D12
GCCCCCAATGTATCACCCGTCTGTCCGCCGATCTTTTCGCRGCAAAGTGCGGAAAAACCGACAAAGATGAGCGCCGTCAAACATACCGCGATGACGATTGCTAGTGGCCCGCCAGCAGCGCCATAGCTGATTGCAAGAACGACAGCGCCAAGGATCAGAGCAAAATTGGCTGCTTCGGCAGTTGGAGCCCCCGCTTGGTCGGCGACGCCGCCCGCCCGCGCGGATGGCAGGCTCTGCCAGAATTTTGCCATGACGGAGCGGCTGGCGGCTTCTGTCCCTATGATGACAGCTACCGCATGCATTACACCAACCTCGTTGAGTATCGTGGTAAGCAACGCCGTCCGCAAGAACACAGAGACAATCAGTGCGAGTACACCGTAAGAACCCGCCGCCGAATCCTTCATAATCTCCAGCCGCCGGTCAATCGACGTCCCACCGTAGAAGCCGTCAGCTACATCAGCAAGCCCGTCCTCATGCAATGCACCGGTGGTGATGATCAATGCGACGACAATCAAAAACGCCGAGACGATTTCGGGAAGATCAAGTGCATGCGTGATGAGCAGGATGAGCGAAGCGGGCAGGGCGATAAGCACACCTGCCAGGGGAAAGCCCCGCACGGTGCTACTTAGCGAACCGTCATAGCCTTCGAACCAGCGCTGCGGGACGGGCAGCCGTGAGAGAAAGGCCAGCGCCCGCATCGTGTCATTGACCAAATCCATGCCGCAGCCCCTGACTCACCGAGGTCGCGACACTCTGCGCCGCGGGTTGACCTTTGCGTTTTCTCTCCCAGCGCTTATAGGACGGTGGTTGCTATTTTTCTATGAAGACGCAAGGTATATCATGACCACTGGCCTGCCGTTTGACGATTTTCGTACTCTCATCGAGACATTGCCTGGACCCGACGACGCCGCAGTTGCCGCCGTACGCAAGCGCGATGCGACGTTGACGAAGCCACCGGGTGCACTTGGGCGTCTGGAAGAGATTGTCGAATGGCTTGCCGCATGGACAGGGCGTTCGCGCCCGCAGATCACCCGGCCGCTTGTCGCAGTCTTTGCGGGCAATCACGGCGTTACCGCCAAAGGTGTTTCACCCTATCCCTCCTCCGTCACGGCGCAGATGGTCGAAAATTTTGCTGCCGGCGGAGCTGCGATCAACCAGATCTGCATCGCCAACGACCTTGGTCTGAAAATCTTCGACCTTGCGCTTGAATATCCGACTGCTGATATCACCGAAGAAGCGGCCATGGACGAAAAGACCTGCGCGGCGACCATGGCGTTCGGTATGGAATCGATCGCTGGTGGTACTGACCTTCTTTGCATCGGCGAGATGGGGATTGGCAATACGACGATTGCCGCGGCGATATTCCACGGTCTCTATGGCGGTACTGCAGAGGAATGGGTTGGTCCAGGCACGGGTGCCAACAGCGAGGGAATGAAGCGCAAGGCCGACGCTGTGCGCACAGCAGTCGCTCTCCACGCTTCGCATTTGAAAGATCCACTCGAAGTGCTGCGCCGCCTGGGCGGGCGCGAAATCGCCGCTATGGCTGGTGCCATCCTTGCTACGCGCGTTGAAAAAATCCCGGTTATCATCGATGGCTATGTGGCCACTGCCGCCGCGGCGATCTTGCATGCTGCGAATCCGGAAGCGATCGACCACTGCCTTTTCGGCCACGTCTCAGCGGAGCCCGGCCATCGCAAGGTTTTAGAGAAACTTGGAAAAAAGCCATTGCTCGACCTTGGAATGCGGCTCGGCGAGGGTACCGGCGCGGCACTTGCAGCGGGCATCATCAAGGCAGCGGTACTCTGCCACAGCGGTATGGCGACGTTCGATCAGGCCGGCGTCAGCAATCGCGATTGAATAAGAAAAGGGCCTGCAAAAGTAAGCCCCTTTTTCAAATGGTAGGAGTTCAAAACTCCTTGCCAATCCTGGCATCGAGGGAGTGGTTGCTCGCGCCACGAATGACAAAGAAAAAGAGGATTGCCGTCCACAGGATAGATTTTTCTGAACCGCTCCAGCCCTGCCCCTGCACAAAACCGTGGAAGTATATAGTGACTGCAAGCACGATCGCCGTCGCGAACGCTGCAGGGCGCGTGAGCAGGCCAATGGTAAGGAAAATGCCACCAAAGAACTCGGTGGCGGCGAGAAGCGGCGACCAGAACACGCCCGGATAGAAGCCGAGGCCTTCGACCATTTCCACCGAGCCCATCGKATTGACGATCTTGCCCGACCCGTGCACGACGAGTGCAGAACCAGCCACCACCCGCAGGATCGTTTCGGAGATATCACCGAGAGCGGCATAGATGCCACCAAGAGCGGGGATGATCAGAGGACGGTTATTGCCGTTTGAATTCATTGAGAAATGTTCCGTTCATTGTTGCGCTGCCATGAGCAATGCAGGGCCGCTCACCAACGAGCAAATAACAATAAATTGAACTTGAGTGTTTTAGGCAGCTTTTTTATGGAAAGGCTTGCTTTGCTTTGCCTGAGTGCCCTGAAGGACACGGCTGCGCGGGAACGTAGCGAGCGCTTCCGTCCCTTCACGCAATTTGGAGAACAGATGAAACTCGCCGTCGTGGATGTGAACCAACGCCTGAACGATGGGAAGACCTAGACCAGTTCCCTGTTCGGCATTTTTGATTGCAATCGAACCTTGGCCGAAAGCTGAAAGAACGATGGGTATTTCTTCCGGCGGAATTCCGGGTCCAGTGTCGCGGACCGAAATGTACTGGCCACCACCTGCGGTCCAGCCCACTTTGACATAGATCTTGCCATTTGGCGGCGTGAACTTGACCGCATTGGCCATGAGATTGAGCAATATCTGACGAATCGAGCGCTCATCGGCCGTGAGGCGCAGCATCCCGGTCTCGAACTGTGGTATAAGGGCGATATCCTTGTTGCGGGCCTTCAAATTCATCATGTGAATGCATTCGCTGGCAATGTCGGTCAGCAGCAGCGGCTCATCGTTGATGGAGTATCTGCCTGCCTCGATCCGGCTCAGATCGAGTATTTCATTGATGAGGTTGAGGAGATGTTCGCCAGAAGCATGAATATCGCTGGCATATTCGCGGTATGTCCCGTTCTGGATCGGCCCCAGCACTTCCTTGGCCATGACCTCCGAGAAGCCGAGGATTGCGTTGAGGGGCGTGCGTAGTTCGTGGCTCATCGAAGCCAGAAAGCGCGACTTGGCGAGATTGGCTTCCTCTGCACGCCGTCTGCCTTCGTCGGACATGGCGTTTGCCGTTTCGAGTTCGGCGATCAGCGCGTCTTTCTCTGCTTGCAATGCCAAAGTGATTGCAATCGACTGGTTGAGCCGGGTTGCAACCAGATAGAAAAAGGCGAGCCCTGCAACGAGCATGATCACCATCGTCGCCTGCACTGGATTGTCAAAATGCGTCCAAGCCAGCATGGTGTAAGTCAGGACTGGTAGGGCGAATGCCGCCAGAATAGCTGCACGAAGCGCCGACGAAATAATCGCGGTAATCGCCATCACCAGAATAATGACTACGGCCTTGATCACGGGAAAAAGATTGGTGCCGCAGGCAGTGCAATCGAGGAAGGTGAAATAGGCCCATCCCAGACTGGTCATGAAATGACCGCTCAAATAGATTATTTGCCATTTCCGGATTTCCTCGTTAGCCAGGCCTGTTTTCTCCAGGTGGCGTGCGAGGAGCCCCAATATCGCATAGAGTCCGATAGCGAAGCCGGCCCACAAGACAATCGTTTTGTCGAAACCTGCGAACACGCCTATGACGACAATCATGGCTATCAGAAGCGGGATAGTCGCTGAGTTGATGATTAAGGCACGCGTATGCATGAAGAGCAGTTCGCGATCAAAATGATGGATGCCTGCACGCTCCATCAGACGTTCACGCGCTCCGCGCATGACGATAGTGAGATCCTTGTTGCGCGGCAATTTGCGGCGATCAACAATATTCTTGTCTGCACTGGTCGCGTTGAGTGATGCCATGCGCCTCGTTCCAGATATATCCATAGCTCTGCACTTGTGGCAGCATTGCATCGCAAGGCTATTCAGAAATGATTAACACTCCATCAAACCAATACAGCAAATGGTATCGATCGGATTAGCTCCAAGGGCCTATATGAACCTTATCGTACCAATGAAATGGCGATGAACCGAGGGTACCGCAGCTATCGTCGCAGATGGCGGCGCCAGCCGTCGGCGCCGCGTTCATTCGGTCGCAAGCTGGTGGACTACAGCCTGATGGCGATCTTCTTCGTGCTGGTCGCTCTGCTCGCGGCCAAACTCAGTCAACCACAAGCGCCGACACAATTGCTCGCGGGCAAGGCCTATGTCATTGACGGTGACACACTTTCCATTTCAGGCAACCATATTCGTCTCCAAGGCATAGATGCTCCGGAGCTTGAGCAGAGTTGCGGCGCCAATGCTTGTGGGAAAGCCGCCAGACAGACGTTGGTTCAGCTGATCCAGGGCAGACCAGTTCGCTGCGACGGACATGGCCACGATAAATATAATCGCAGCCTGGCTGTTTGCTTTATTGGCGCGATAGATCTCAATCGTGCCATGGTTGAGGCTGGACAGGCGATCGCTTATGGCGATTATCGTGATGCAGAACTGCAAGCTCGAAGAGACAAAAAAGGTCTGTGGTCGGGAAAATTTGAGACACCGCAAGATTGGCGCAGGGAGCATGAGCAGGTGCCGGAAGCGCCGCAACCGCAACCCAATCGTGCACCGGACCTGATTGACCAATTCGTAGGATGGATCCGTGGTTTAGTGGGAGGACTCTGATGAAACTATACGATGGAGGGCGCGCGCCCAATCCACGCCGCATTCGTATTTTCCTGGCGGAGAAGGGCATCGAGGTGCCCTTGGTGCCAATTGACATGAACGCCATGGAACACAAGACGCCTGAGTTTACAGCACTCAATCCATTTCAGCGGCTGCCGGCACTTGAGCTCGACGACGGTGCGGTTATCAGCGAATCGGTAGCAATCTCGCGCTACTTTGAGGAATTGTATCCGGACCCGCCTTTGTTTGGTACGGGCGCCGTTGGCAAGGCGCAGGTGGAAATGTGGAACCGCCGCGCTGACCTCCATGTCCTCACTGTCGTGATGGCAGCATTTCGCCATACRCACCCTGCTATGGTGGAATGGGAGGTTCCGCAGATCCCGGCTTGGGGCGAAGCCAATCGGCCGAAAGCGTTGGCGTCGATGAAGATTATGGATGATCAACTCGCCGCGAATGAGTTTTTGGCAGGTGATGAGTTTTCGATTGCGGATATCACGCTGCTTGTGTCGATCGACTTCTTAAAACTCGCCAGGATACAAATGCCTGAAGAGCTGGGT
>NZ_JBFUMG010000307.1:0-5307 GCF_054049495.1 Phyllobacterium sp. P5_D12
TTTTGAGCCAAGGACACCGCCCTGTCCTGATCGTCCGCAAGCAACGGGAGCAGGCTCTCCGCCAGACGCACCAGATTCCACAAAGCGACCGGTCCTTGGTTGCCATACGCATAGCGGCCCGCATGATCGATAGAACTGAAAACCGTCGCTGGATCGTAATTGTCCAGGAATGCACATGGACCATAGTCAATGGTCTCACCGGCGATGGACATGTTGTCAGTATTCATCACACCGTGGATAAATCCGGCCAACATCCACTGAGCAACCAGCGAGGCCTGGGCTTCGATCACTGCCGCCAGGAGCGACAGGTAGGGCATGTCGCCTGCTGCCGCCTCGGGATAATGGCGGGCAATGACGTGGTCTGCGAGAGCACGGGCGGCCTCAATGTCACCCCGTGCGGCAAAAAATTGAAACGTTCCTATTCGTATGTGACTAGAGGCAACGCGGGTGATAACGGCACCAGGGAGAGACATCTCACGCGCAACAGTTTCTCCGGTTAGTACGGCAGCGAGCGCACGGGTCGTCGGAATCCGCAGGGCATTCATTGCTTCACTTAGGATATATTCGCGCAGGACAGGACCCAGCGCCGCACGTCCATCTCCGCCACGAGAAAAAGGTGTCCGCCCCGCTCCCTTTAACTGTATATCCCGTCGGACACCGTCTCGATCAATGACTTCACCGAGCAGGATCGCCCTGCCATCGCCCAGTTGCGGGGCGAAATGACCAAACTGATGCCCTGCATATGCGGTGGCAATAGGGTTAGCGCCCCTCGGGACATTGTTTCCCGCGAGCATGTCTATACCCTCGGCGCTACTCAACCATCGATCATCTAGACCCAGCTGGAAAACGAGGTCAAAGTTCAGCTTGATCAATCTCGGAGATGCAACAGGGGTAGGCATTGTACGGATAAAGAATTTGTCCGGCAGTCGGCTATAACTATGGTCGAATGCGATCTCGGTCATTCCAAACCTGCTTTCAGTTGTATCACCGTAGCCAAGCGTTTGCCGGAGCACAAGTTGGCGTCGATCGTGACAAGAACGCACGTTCTGCTCAATGGGCAGCAAAGTCGCAACGAGTGACCGGACTATTGTTATCGACAAGATCTTTGGTGCGCAGGACAACAACAGACATCGTTTGTTGTGTGAGTCCCAAGCGAGCCGACCACCATTGATAGGTCACTCTCGGGAATTCGGTAAATGCGGAGTAATAGCGTAAGGCTGCAGCACCAATGCGATCAACATGGTCGATACGCCGGCAGGCCTATGAAGCAGTATTCTACCGGATGCCCTGCTCCTGTTCGCGTGCCCCAAGCCACTTCACGGCAAAGAGCATGGCAACAATACGGTCACCGCGGCGAAACTCAGAACCCCGCCAACGATCGCCGGTACTGCCCAAATGGTCGAGGCCGAGCACCACGCGTTTGCAAGGCCTGCCCGACCACAATCCCGAAGAATGACGCTGGTATCTGGGGCAGACGCGTTGCGGACGGTGATATCTTGTCGTGCATGTTCGTCCCTCGTTGATGTGCTGGCGAAGCTGCCTTCAGGCATCCAGAATGACCGGAAGCCGTTCGCGAAGTTCCTTTACAAGTACGCGTTCATTTTCTGAATAGTCCACTGGCACATTGACCAGATGGACACCGCCGCCGGAGAATGCGTCTTCAAGAATCCGCTTGAACTGGCCTATGTCGTCGACCCTGGTACCCTTTGCGCCATATGACTCGGCGTATTTAACAAAGTTCGGATTGCCGAACGTCATGCCAAAGTCCGGAAACTGGTCCACCGCCTGCTTCCAGCGGATCATTCCATAGGCATCGTCCTCAATCACGAGCACAACCAGGTTGAGTTTCAGACGCACTGCGGTTTCGAGTTCCTGCGAATTCATCATGAATCCGCCATCGCCGCAGACCGCCATGACACGCCGCTCAGGATATAGCATCGAGGCCGCCAGCGCGGACGGTAGCCCTGCCCCCATGGATGCAAGAGCATTGTCGAGCAGGAGCGTGTTGGCCATCCGCGTCCGGTAGTTCCGGGCAAACCAGATTTTGTACATGCCGTTGTCGAGCGCAAGGATACCATCATACGGCATGACCTCCCGAATATCGTGGACTAAACGCTGCGGTGTAAAGCGGTCCTCCGTCGCTCGCGCCCCAACGCGTTCGAGAATGCGCTCCCGCAGATGGAGGAGTGCCTGTGCGTTCGGAACCTTGCCCTCGAGGCGATCTGCCAAAGCATTTAACGATGGGCCGATGTCGCCTATCACCTCGGATTGCGGGAAATAGACTTGTTCCACGGTCGCCGGCTGATATCCGACATGGACGACATGCGGACCATCCTTACCCATGATGAACGGAGGTTTCTCAATTGTATCATGGCCGATCGTAATAATAAGGTCCGCCTGCTCGATGGCCTCATGGACATAGTCACGCTCCGAGAGCGCCGCGGTTCCCATGTAAAGTTCGGTTCCGCCAGCAACCGTACCCTTGCCCATCTGCGTCGTGAAAAATGGAATTCGGGTTCGCGTCACAAATTGCGCAATATCGGATGTAGACCGGGGGCGTGAAGCGGYGGCCCCGAACATCAAAAGAGGCCGCTTGGCTGCAATGATAAGCGCGGCGGCACGGTCGAGCGCAGCATCATTGGCTGTCGGCAGTTCGAGCTGATGCGGCGCGATCAACGGCACTTCCTCGCATTCCTCCGCGGCAATATCCTCAGGAAGTTCGAGATGTACCGGCCCGGGTCTTTCTTCTTGAGCTATGCGGAATGCCTCCCGAACCATCGTCGGAATCATCAGTGGCGACGCGATCTGCCTTGCGAGTTTGGTCAGTGGCTTCATCGACGCGACGACATCGACCACTTGAAAGCGGGCCTGGCGCGAAGAAAGGATGCCTTTCTGGCCGGTGATCATCACCATTGGCATTGCACCAAGCAATGCGTATGCGGCACCCGTTGACAGGTTCAAGGCGCCAGGCCCGAGTGTTGTCAGGCAGAGGCCGGGCTTTCCCGTGAGCCGGCCGTAGGTCGCTGCCATGAACGCTGCCGCCTGTTCGTGCCGGGTAAGCACAAGCTCAATCGAGGAGTTGCGGATTGATTCTACCACGTCGAGGTTTTCCTCACCGGGGATACCGAAGATGCGGGTGACGCCTTCGTTCTCGAGCGCTGCTATTAAAAGATCGGAGCCTTTGGTCATGAGTAATTGCGCCTTGCGTATGCCAGAGAGAGTCTCAGGACTGCTTCTGCTATTGCCAACATAACCCAGTCTTAAGCGTCATCACTCAAAGTTTCGACATATGATCTGCCATAAGGATAGAAAAGCTCCTTGTGGCCGTTCTTCCACTGGGCCTTGAGCTCAGGTTTGGTGATATCCCAATCGGGCCGACATTTTTTACTGACCTCTCGGAGATCCTGGCGAAGCTCCTCCACCGTTGGCCGGCCGAAGAACCAGTAACCATCGTAAATCTTGTGAATGACAAGCTCGGGTTCCAGTACAATCACATGCGGTATCATCGGATTGTTGATGGGATCGGTATATTCGGCAATATCCAGATCCTTTTGCAAGATGCGCCGGGGATCGGACAAAAAGGGCCAATGAGCCCCTACTCCGCTGCGGAATTCATTGGTTTTCACAATATCGTCTGTGGTGATGGTGACCAGTCGGCAATACCCAACCTCCATCTCTCGGTGAAGCTGCAACAGCCCTTCAGCCTGGGGGCGATCCTTGGGGCAAAAGGCGCCTCTGCCAAGCACCAGAACCATCGGTTGATGTCCCTGGAGTTCGGAGAGTTTTCGATGCTTGGCGGTCTGGTCGCTGAGCTCATAATCAGGGAAAATCGCTCCCGGTACCATGTCGGATCGCATATCAAGTCCTCGTTCAGCTGGTGCGGTTAAGTGATCAGGTTTTCATTGCGCTACAAATCAATGACGATGTCGCTTTTGGGTTGTGAACAGCAGATCAGCACATTGCCATCCGCAGGTGCATCGATCGGGTCAGGACGATAGCGAACGGTCCCCGCCACCAGGCCCGTCTCGCAGGTGTGGCAGACCCCGGTTCGGCAAGACCACCGCACCGGCACGTCGCACGCTTCTGCCAGCTCCAGAAGGCTCTGGAAGGTCGTATCCCAGCGAACGTTGAGGCCGGTCCTCGCAAAGGACACCAACGCGCCGGTGCCCGGCATATTGGCTGGTAAATGCGGCGGCGGTCTTGGCGTGGCAGCGACGCCGGGGGTAATAGACGGACCGGCGCCAAACATTTCCGTATGAATGCGATCCGAAGCGACGCCCATGACGGCAAGCCCATCGGTCAGATCGCTCATGAAGCTCGATGGTCCGCAAATATAAAAATCGCTCTCAAGCGGCAGGCCGAGCGCCTTCAGCGCTCGCATATCCAGATGACCGGAAGCGTTGAAATCCACATTCGGCCGATCGCCAGGCTCGGGCGTGCTGTAGCAAATGTAGCTATGGCTATGAGCAAGCGCCTTGAGCAGACCACGCGTTTCCTCGATAAAGCCGTGTTCGCGGCCATTGCGGGTTCCGTGCAACCACCAGACCTCCCGGGGCGAGGCTTCGGCTGCCAATGCATGGAGCATCGCGAGCACGGGCGTTATTCCAATCCCGGCACTCAACAACACAACCGGATTGTCCCCCGGCGCCAGGGTAAAGCTGCCGCGTGCCGCGCTTGCCTCAACGATATCGCCAGCCTTGACCTCGTCGACGATATAGCCGCTGGCGGCGCCATTCTGTTCCCGCTTGACGCTGACGCGATAAAAGGTCGTGCCGGGTTCCGCCGACAGTGAATAGCTGCGCGTGAGAACTGGTCGAGACCCGGAGCCGAGCCGCAGCACTATAAACTGTCCGGGAAGCGCAGCAGCGACAGGTTGCCCATCTGTCGGCTCAAGGATGAGCGACACCACACTGCCGCTCTCGCGCACCTTGCGTGCCACGCGAAGCGGGCGGAAACCGCTCCACGCCGGCGGCGGGCCGGACAGGGCAGTCAGCCCGGCGTTGCCTTTTGTCGCGCCGTCCGCGCCCTGCTGGGCGAGCAGCGCTTTGAATGAATTTTGCCAGCCAAGGCTCAGCGCTGGAATGCGTAAGGCACGTTCGAGCCTGTCGCGTGGGTGATCCGGCATATACAATAGCGCATCGATTTCGGTGACGTTCATACTGCCGGGTCCTGACGCGACCTTCGTAACTTCGTCACCAGCCTGCACTTCGCCTTCTTCCAGCACACTGAAATAGAAGCCGGGCCTGCCGTGCTTGACGACGAGCGCGGCAATCTCCGGCTCCTCCATACGAATGCCCAGCCGGTAAC
>NZ_JBFUMG010000308.1:0-5288 GCF_054049495.1 Phyllobacterium sp. P5_D12
ACCGATACCTGATAGTTCGAGAATATGTGGTGAGCCGATTGACCCCGCGGCCAGAATGACCTCGCGCCTGCATTGGATCGAATGGATCGCCCCGGCCTGTTCGAATTCAACACCTTTAACGGCCAAATCCTGCAGGATCAGCTTTCGCACATGCGCTCCGGTTTCAACCTTGAGATTAGGACGTCCCAGGGCAGGGCGCAGAAAAGCCTTTGCCGTATTCCAGCGGATGCCGCGCTTCTGGTTGACCTTGAAATAGGAGGAACCTTCATTGTCGCCGCGATTGAAATCGTCGGTACGAGGGATGCCGGCAGCTTCCGCAGCATCGCGGAATGCATCGAGAATATCCCAATGCAGCCGCGCTTCCTCCACGCGCCATTCGCCACCAGAACCATGAAAATTGTCGGCGCCGAGATAGTAATCTTCAGATCTCTTGAAGTAGGGAAGGACATCATCCCAACCCCAGCCTGTACATCCGTCCTGTCGCCACAGGTCATAGTCGCGCGCCTGGCCGCGCATATAAATCATGCCGTTGATCGAAGAGCAGCCACCCAAGACCTTGCCGCGCGGATAACTGAGCGAGCGGCCATTTAACCCCGGTTCTGGTTCAGTGGTGAAGCACCAGTCCGTGCGCGGATTGGATATGCAATAGAGGTAGCCAACGGGAATATGGATCCAGTGATAATTGTCCTTGCCGCCAGCCTCGAGCAGCAGCACGGAGACATCCCTGTTTTCGGAGAGACGGTTGGCGAGCGTGCAGCCGGCAGTGCCGGCTCCGATAACGATATAGTCGTAGGTTGACATTTCAGTTGTCCGGCTTGCTCTCGAGTCTTTTGCCGAAGCGCGAAGCATACAGCTCGCCGATGATGCCACGCCGGAACACAAGCACGCATACCATGAAGATGATGCCGGTGATCACGGTGACCGGAAACTCCGAAGTCGCGAGGTAATTTTCCAGAGCGGCCACAAGTCCGGCACCGAAGATCGGCCCAACCAGCGTGCCGATGCCGCCAAGCAAAGTCATCAATACGACTTCGCCAGACATCTGCCAGCTGACGTCGGTGAGCGTGGCAAACTGGAAGACGATTGCTTTCAAACCACCCGCAAGACCGGTCAAGGCGGCAGACATGACGAAGGCAGCGAGCTTGTAACGTGCAACCGAATAGCCAAGCGAAATTGCTCGAGGCTCGTTTTCGCGCACGGATTTTAGGATCATGCCGAAGGGCGAGTTAATGATGCGCCAGATGATGAACATGCCAATGAGAAATACGGCAAGCACGAAGAAATACATGTTCAATGGCTGATTGAGGTCGATGAAGCCCAACAAGTAGCCGCGTGGTACCCCCTGAATACCGTCTTCGCCATGGGTGAAAGATGCCTGCAGACAGAAAAAGGCAAACATCTGTGCGAGTGCCAGCGTGATCATCGTCGAATAGATGCCCTGACGCCTTATGGCAAAGAAGCCGATGATCAACCCGAGGATCGTTGCACCGAGAACACCGACAAGAATGCCGAGTTCGGTCGGCAACCCCCATTCTTTGACCGCATGTGCTGTGAAGTAAGCAGCGCCGCCAAAGAAGGCGGCATGACCAAAGGAAAGGATGCCTGTGTAGCCGAGGAGAAGATTGAAGGCGCAAGCGAAGAGTGCGAAACAAAGCACCTTCATGAGAAATACCGGATAAAAATAGAAAGGTGCGAGAATAAGCCCCACGATCCCGATCAGGATCAGCGTTGTTTCGAGCGTCAAAAGGCGTGGCTTCGGTGCAGATGTAACAGTGGCTTGCGTCATATCATACATCCTTTCCGAACAGACCCGCGGGTCTGACAAGCAGGACTATTGCCATGATGACGAAGATGACGATGCTGGAGGCTTCCGGATAGAACACTTTTGTCAGACCCTCGAAAATACCGAGCATATAGCCGGTGATGATGGCACCTAGAATGGAGCCCATACCGCCAACAACGACCACGGCAAAGACGACGATGATCATGTTTGATCCCATGAGCGGACTGACCTGATAGATCGGCGCCGCCATAATACCCGCGAGACCTGCAAGACCTGCGCCGAGACCGTAGGTGAACGTCAACAGGAGGGGCACGTTGATGCCGAAAGCACGCACAAGTGTCGGGTTTTCGGTTGCTGCGCGCAGATAGGAGCCGAGGCGGGTCTTCTCGATGAGCAGCCAGGTCCCGAGGCAGACGATCAATGAAGCGATGACAACCCAGGCGCGATATTTAGGCAGGAACATGAAGCCGAGATTAACACCTCCAGCCAATGCGCTAGGAACTGCATAGGGCTGTCCGGCCGCACCGTAGTAATAGCGGAACGTGCCTTCAATCACGAGTGCAAGTCCGAACGTGAACAACAACCCGTAGAGGTGGTCGAGGTTGTAAAGGCGTGACAGCGCGACCCGCTCGATGAGCGCGCCCGCCAGACCCACAACCAACGGAGCAAGGATCAGCGCCGGCCAGTAACCGATGCCGAGCTCCGCGAGCAAAAGATAGCCGACGAAAGCACCCAGCATGTACTGTGCACCGTGTGCGAAATTGATGACACGAAGCAAGCCGAAGATGATTGCGAGGCCCAGGCTGAGCATCGCGTAGAATGAGCCATTGATGAGGCCGATCAGCAATTGGCCGAGGAAAGCCTGGAGGGGAACGCCGAAGATCATGGTCATGTCGTCAGACTCCCAATGCTTCGTTGAGCATGGTCATGCGGTCGGGCAGCTCCCTGACGTGGAAATTATCGATTATCTTGCCATGGTCCACCACATAGAAGCGGTCAGCGACCTTGCTGGCAAAACGGAAATTCTGTTCGACAAGGAGAATGGTCATGCCGCGCTGTTTTAGCGTCACAAGCACTTCACCGATACGTTGGATGATGACCGGTGCAAGGCCCTCCGTCGGTTCGTCCAGAAGCATCAGCTTGACGCCTGTGCGCAGAATTCGAGCAATAGCCAGCATCTGCTGCTCGCCGCCCGAAAGCTTCGTGCCAGGGCTGTTGCGGCGCTCTTTGAGGTTGGGGAACAAGTCGTAGATCTCGTCAATCGACATGCCGCCCTTGGCGACGATCGGAGGAAGATTGAGGTTTTCATCGACGGATAGCGTGGCGAATATGCCGCGTTCCTCAGGCACAAAGCCGATGCCTGCATGGGCGGTGCGATGCAATGGCACGCGCATCATGTCCTTGCCTTCGAAGGTGATCGTCCCAGTGCGTTTGCGGATAATCCCCATGATGGAGCGCAGCGTTGTCGTCTTGCCGACACCATTGCGACCGAGCAGGGTGACCGTCTCACCTTGGTGAATGTCGAGATTGATGCCGTGCAAGGCGTGACCTTCGCCATACCAGGCATGAAGGTCCCGGACGGATAGCAGCGCGCTATTCATGTTCGGTCCCCATATAGGCAACGCGCACGCGCTCGTCCTGACTAACGGTGCGATAATCTCCGGAGGTGAGGATTTCGCCCCGTTGCAACACCGTGACTTTGTCGCAAAGATCAGCGACGACCTTTAGATTGTGTTCCACCATCAAGATCGCGCGGTCTTTCGCCACCTCGCGAATGATATCCGAGACGATGTGCACGTCTTCGTGGCCCATGCCGGCCATTGGCTCGTCCAGCAACAGCACTTGCGGATCCAGCGCCAGCGTCGTGGCGATTTCGAGTACACGCTTGCGGCCATAGGACAGGTCGGCGGCGAGGTTGTTGCGCGCGTCCTGCAGCCCGACCGCTTCGATCAATTCCATCGCCCTTTGATTCAAGCGATTCAGCGCTCCCATGGGCAGCCAGAATTGCGTGGACAGACCACCGGGGCGCTGCAGGGCAACGCGGACATTGTCGAGGATCGTCAGATGCGGAAACACTGCCGATATCTGGAACGAACGCACAAGTCCCATTCGAGCCACCTTGGCCGGATCCGTCTTTGTGATGTCTTGGTCGAGTAGTGTGATCGTTCCGCTTGTCGGTTGCAGAAATTTGGTCAGTAGATTGAAAACTGTGGTCTTGCCAGCACCGTTCGGGCCGATCAGCGCGTGCACCTTGGCATGGTGCACATCGAGATCGACATTGTTGACGGCAACGAAGCCGCCAAAATCACGGCGCAGACCGCGGGCGGACAACACCACCCGCGAATCTTGACCTGGAGAGGCGCCGGGAGAGGATTGTCCTCCCCCGAACGCTGCGTCATTCAGCGAAGCAGTCATTACTTGACCAGCGGGCAGCCGCTTTCGGCCGGCTTGATAAATGCTTCGTCGCCCGGGACGGTGGCCAGAACCTTGTAGTAATCCCAGGGCGCCTTGCTTTCATCCGGCTTCTTGACTTCCATTAGATAAACATCGCTGAACAGGCGCCCATTGGGACCGACCTTCGCACCACGCCCGAAAACGTCGTCCACCGGCATTTCGTGCATCGCTGCGGCGACTTTTTCGGTGTCGTCTGTGCCCGCCTTCTGGATGGCCTTCAGATATTGCGTCACACCCGAATAGGTTGCTGCCTGGATCATGTTCGGCATGCGGCCCGTACGCTTGAAGAACTTCTGTCCAAACTCTCGAGATTGATCGTCGCGATCCCAGTAGAAACTTTCAGTGAGGGTCAGGCCCTGTGCGGCCTCAAGACCGAGACCATTTACTTCAGCCAGGGTGAATAGCAGCGCTGCGAGGCGCTGACCACCGGACACGATGCCGAATTCAGCGGCCTGCTTGATGGCATTGGAGGTATCGAGACCGGCATTGGCGAGACCGATGACCTTTGCGCCAGACGATTGAGCCTGCAGCAGGAACGAGGAATAGTCGGTCGTTGCCAGTGGATGGCGAACCGAGCCGACGACCTTGCCGCCCTTGGACGTGACGAATTTGGAGGTCTGTTCCTCCAGCGAATAACCGAAGGCATAGTCTGCCGTCAGGAAGAACCAGCTGTCGCCGCCTTGGGCAACCAGCGCGCCGCCAGTGCCGACCGCCTGCGAGTGTGTGTCATAGGCCCAATGGAAACCGTAAGGCGAGCACTGCTTGCCGGTGAGTTCCGTCGTGGCCGCACCGGTCACAAGGTCGATCTTCTTTTTCTCTTTGGAAATGCCCTGCACGGCAAGCGCCACCGAGGAAGTCGTCAGTTCCATGATGCTATCGACCTGTTCGGTGTCATACCACTGGCGGGCGATATTGGAGGCAATATCCGGCTTGTTCTGATGGTCGGCGGTGATGACTTCGATCGGTGCGTCCAGCACCTTGCCACCGAAATCCTCGGCGGCCATCTTCGCTGCCTCGTAAGACCACTTGCCGCCGAAGTCCGCATATACAC
>NZ_JBFUMG010000309.1:0-5279 GCF_054049495.1 Phyllobacterium sp. P5_D12
GTCCCTATTTGCACGAAGCCGAATCGGGCTACAAAAAGTACTTTGAATTAAAGCACTTATTTTGAAAGTTTTTTTTTGACAACAAAGCATTCATTTCAGGACGTATTGATCGTCGAAGATCAGCATTTGATGCGCCTCGCACTTGTGCATGAATTGCAAGCGGCGTTTCCTGCCTGTGTCCTCCACGCCGCCGCAACGATCGCCACAGCGCTGGAACTGATCGAGGCCAATCAGTTTGCACTTATTCTCATCGATCCCGGGCTGCCAGGCTACGATCCCCGGTCCGAGATGGATCGACTGAAGACTATAAGCACCGTGGTTGAACGAACGCCCGCTGCGATACACATCGTTATCACCGGCGCCGAGAGTGCACAGGAGTGGGAAGAGGTCCGGACTATTGGCGTAGCCGGCTACATTGCCAAAAACAGCCTAAAGCCCGGTACCATGACGGCCATTCTGCAGACGATAGCGGATCACGGATGTTGTGTGGGCTTGATGCACGAAACCAGCATGTCGCCGGAAGTCTACCACGCGGTACTCTCTCCGAGGGAACAGGAGCTTGTCCAGTGGATGATGCAAAGGCCGGCAAATATCAGCCGCAAGGCGATCTACGATCAGCTTGGCGAGCATCTCAATATCGATGCCGCCTCCGCAGAGCGCTTTTACAAACGCGCACGGGCCAAACTTTTGAAGTTCGGGCAGTTGCCGGAATCACTGTAGTGTGGCTTATTCTTACCTGTTATTTCGATATTTGATTTTTATCAGTCTATTTCAGCACCGGCTCGCAGTCGCCGTCATAGTCAGAATGCGGACCGGTTTGGGTGCATTTTTATGAAAGATTTTTTTAAAGTCATTTTGTGGTTGGCCCTGCTTGGACATCCCGCCATTGCGAGATCCCAATCTCCTGATCCGGACATTCTGACGATTGAACAGGCAACTGGAAAAACCGCGACATATACGGAAAAGCAGCTGCGGAGCGGGTTTGATCTGCACGAGCGAACAACGGCGACACCCTGGAGCAAAAAAGGCCAAAAGACGAGCTTTCGCGGCCCTCTGCTCAAAGACATACTCCCCAGGAGCCACCTTGCTGATGTCAAAGAATTCGAAGTTGTCGCTTATAATGACTTCATCGCAAGGGTGACGAGCAAAGAGATCGACGCTTTTTCACCCATGGTGGCCATCGAACAGCAGTGCGCGGAAGAGGACAGGGCAAGCGGTCTTTGTAAGGATGGCCAATTGTACAGGCCGCTATCGATCGACGATGGCGGGCCATTTTATCTGGTCTGGCCGCTCGACGATCTTCCCTCCTCCTACATTCTAAGCCGCAAGTCCATTTGGGTGTGGTTTGTCGTGAATGTGCGTCCCGGCCGATGAGGCGCGCGATACGCCAGATCCTGCCGTACTTCCTCTGTGTAGCTCTCCTCATCTCGTTATGTCTCAGTGTCTGGTCGATTTTGCGCACAGACACCTATAGGCAACAAACAGAAGTCACGCTTAGCCAAGCCTCTGAAATCCGATGGCGATTGGCGCAATCGAGAGAAAAGGCCGCCCGCATAAGCGGCTATCTGGAACTGTCCATGAGCACGGGGAAAAATGACCCCCGATTGTTGCAAGATCTTCGATTGTTGCGATTCAATCTGAAGTTGATAGCAAGCCTCGACTACGCAGCCGCATCATCAAGCCGCCAAACATGGCCATCCTGCACCATGCAATCGAAGCGATCGACCTTACGGTCGTGCCCGTAGCCATGCATGGCGGGAACTATGAACAGGCCCTCGGATCCATCACGACTGTCGACGGCTATCTTGTTCGCCTGGCGAGCGTGACAGTCGATTATAGCCAGGATCTGAGTGCGACCGCGCAAATCGCCACCGATGCGGCACACAACATGCTCGTCCTCTTTGGCGCTATTGCAGCGCTCATTCTGAGCATCATCGCCATCTGGCAACACAATAAAATCAGTTGGGAGAAAGATCAGCACATCAGGTCTTTTTCGTTACTCTTCGCCCATATGACCCGAACGCGGGTCGCCGCCTTGCGCCTTTTTCTGGGCTACCTGAACGGGCATTCGGTGCCGCCATCCGAAATGACGAATGCTGCCGTGCGAACAATAGCGGAGCTCGATTCGATCAATGAAGGTTTGATGATGATAGGGCATGCCCGCGCCAAGGTGCCGCCCCGCACCACTCGGCCAGATCATCAACAATATAGTCACGAACAGCAAAACAACGCTGAATGTAAACGCCGATGACGAGGTGCGCGCTGTTAATGTTCCCGCATCGCAGTTCCACTTGCTGCTGGACGAACTCGTACTGAATGCCATCAATGCGGTTGCCGGACGTACCGACCCCATCATCGCCATCACCGGAACCGTGCGACGGCGTTTCATGCGCCGTTCGCAACTGATCCTGATCATTAGCGACAATGGGGGAGGAATGAGCCTTGGCCAAGGCAAAACAGCCATTCTTCTCCACTAAAGCTGGCGGACATGTTGGCCTTGGACTCACCAACTGCGTTGAACTCATGAAGACCATGGCAGGACGTCTGGACATAAGTTCCACGCCCGGCAAGGGAACTTCGGTCAGAATCTACTATTCAATCTGAGAGACCGTTTGGAAACTCTACTGCGGCGGTCATCTGACGTGATTTTCTGCGCTTCCGGTGCTCACGTACCCAATGTACGCTGCGTCTCGAAAACCACGCCATCTACCTCGCCGCAGCAACTTTCCAAACGTTCTCTGAGCATTCAGGTGCAAGGGCAGTCTCTTTGCGGCCAAGCGCGGCCAGCCACATACTGTCGAGGCATCGGAGTTCGCGGCCGTCGATCTGGTCCAAAAACAGCCAATACTCGCCGCTTGGGAAATAATAACCCAGCATTTTTTCGCGAATTTCGGCACGCTGCAATTGTGCCTCATCGACCTGCCGCAAGACGCTGTCGATGCGGAGCTGTGCATCTCTCGGCGACCACTCCGCAAGCTCGTCGATATCGACACGTGGAAAAACCAGCCGGCTTGTGTCCAGACGGGAAAGATTGACGCAAATGCAGCCCTGCCGTGCTGCCGAGATCATCAGCCGTCCCGTCTTTGCTTCGAGGCTCTGCAGTGTCACATCCGGGCGCAGCGGATCCGCATTACCATAGCCGTAAAAATGCGTTGGCCCGGCCTGTTCGTAGTTCATGTCACAGCCAAGGAATGCAAGCACATCCGGCTTGAGCGTATGCAAAGCCCAGTAGGCCGATGTCAGCGACATCGTCGCACCCGCATAGACGAAGCCGCCATAGGCGTTTTGTGCAGGAACATAATCGGACGCAGTGTGGATCTTACGGTCGCGCGCCAAATCCGGCGCGGGCATTGCGCTCTGCGGAAAGTCACCGGCGTGGACAAGGTAGTTCCAATCGTCGCGCACCCGCCAGGCGTTGTTGATCGCGACGATCGCATCGAAAGGCGCACGCTGCCACTCACGCGATCGCACGGCATCCGGTGCGCTGCCAAGAATGAGCACTATTTTGGGAGCTGATGCCGGGCGCATTGGTTTGTTAATGGTCTCATTCCAGGCGAGAATCCAGAACAACCTAGCCCATACCTCCGCATCTGTCTTCTTAACAAATGGTCTCATACGCGGGGAACGCTAGCATGAGGGCTAGGCTATGAAGGCGAGAACAAAAAGCCATACCAACAAAGCTTGAAGAGTGTACATTATTTTTGTACACTCACATTCATATTTCTGCGTACCGGTTTTAGAGAAGATTTTATCACCAGATATTTTAAGGAGCGGTCTCATTGGAGTTCKAATGGGATGAAAATAAACGCCGACAAGTGAAGCAGAAGCATGGAGTCGATTTTTTGTATGCGGCTTTGATTTTTAGAGGCCCCGTCCTGACGAAAAGAGATGAGAGAGCGAACTACGGCGAAGAACGGTTTATTTCATTGGGTATGGTTGAGAACATTTGTTTCATAGTTGTTCATACAAATCGAAACGAGGTCACCCGTCTCATAACAGCGTGGAAAGGAGGTCAGCTTGAACATGACCAATATAAAGCGGGCATCACTCGACGACTTGGAGAAAATGGATAGGGGAGGAAAACTCTCTCGCAATTCCGGGTCCTTGAAGGGTGAGGAGTTGGGACCGGATTTTTGGGCGAATGCCCGGCTGGTAGAACCGAAAGAGCCTCGATCCGTTCACCTTAAACTTGATCCGGATGTTTTCGAGTTTTTCAAAAGTCAGGGCAAGGGGCATCTTACGCGTATGCAGGACGTCTTGAAGGCCTATGTCAAAGCTCATAACCATTCCTGAAACGGCCGGACGCTACTTGACCCAGGAGTCTAAAAACAAAAACGGCCCCGATGAGGAGGCCGTTTTCTTTGATGTAGGGCTGCTTACTTGGCCTTGCCGTAGAGTTCTTCGACATATTCCCAGTTGATCAGATTGTCGACGAACGCTTCCAGATATTTCGGACGGGCGTTGCGATAATCGATGTAATAGGAATGTTCCCAAACGTCGACGCCGAGGATTGGCGTTGCGCCATGAACCAGCGGGTTCTCGCCATTCGGGGTCTTCGAAATTTCGAGCTTGCCGTTCTTGACGGAGAGCCAGGCCCAGCCGGAGCCGAACTGCGTGGTGCCGGCAGCGATGAAATCGGTGCGGAACTTGTCATAGCCGCCGAGATCGGATTCGATAGCCTTTTCGAGCGCGCCCGGAAGCTTCTTGCCGCCGCCGCCCTTCTTCAGCCAATGCCAGAAATGCAGATGGTTGTAATGCTGGCCGGCATTGTTGAAGAGGCCGGCATTCTTGCCGTAGGACTGCTTGACGATCTCTTCGACCGAAAGATTTTCGAGGCCGGCTTCTGCAGCCAGTTTGTTGCCGTTGTCAACGTAAGCCTTATGGTGCTTGTCATGATGATATTCGAGCGTTTCGCGCGACATATAGGGTGCGAGCGCGTCGTAATCATACGGCAGTGCGGGCAATTCGAAAGCCATGGAAGTCTCCTCTTCGATTCAATTGTGACCGGATTGGCTACCGGGGAGGGGCCCCGGAATGGGATGGTCGCCAATCCTGACAAAACCTGCGTTCGTTACATAGGTCCGTATTTCTTCAGGAGCAATGCGAAACGGATCAATATTTCAGATCCGGCCAATTCGGGAGTTAAATTTTCGGTGTGGAGTGCGCGTATTCCCAATAGAGCTCCCGGGCTTTTTTGGCGATCGGACCCGGCTGAAGATCGCGGTCTTCAATACGGATAACGGGAACGACCTTCGAATGGTTCCCGGTCGAGAAAATCT
>NZ_JBFUMG010000310.1:0-5271 GCF_054049495.1 Phyllobacterium sp. P5_D12
GGCCTCGTTGCTGCCGCTACTCTTGGGAAAACCGGCAGAAAAGTGCTGGTGCTGGAAGCGGATGGTGAAACCGGCGGTGCTGCCCGCACCGAGGAATTCGCACCAGGTTTTCGGACGTCTTCGGTAGCCCACCTGATCAACAGGTTGCATCCTGAGGTAATCAAGTCTCTGGAATTGCAGAAGCACGGCCTGAAACTGGACACGTCCCCTTTGATGCCGACCACCGTGCTTTCAGCAAAAGGTGCGCCGCTTACCCTTGTCGGTGCGTATGGCGAAAGCCTTGTCGGCGCTTCCAAGCCCGAGCAGGAAGCGTGGAGCGAACTGCGCAGTCAACTCTTCCGCTACGCCGGAATCCTCAAACCCCTGCTCTCACGCAGACCCCCCGATCTGAGCGGCATGTCATTTGCGGAAACGTCGGCCATGGCCATGACCGGCATCGCTCTGCGCCGGCTCGGCAAGGAGGACATGCGCGATTTCCTGCGCATGCTGCTCATGAATGTCGCGGACGTGCTGGATGAGCATCTCGAAGATGACCGGCTGAAAGGCCTGCTCGCGTTCGATGCCACGCTTGGCAGCCATCTTGGGCCGCGCTCCCCGACCTCCCTGCTCGGGCTCTATTACCGGCTTGCGGGCGAAATTGGTGGCAAGCCCGGTGCGCAGATGCATCCCGTCGGCGGCACTGGCGCCGTGGTCAAGGCAATCGAACTGGCCGCAGAGCAGGCCGGTGTGGCCATCCGCTCGAATGTTCCCGTCGCCAGGATCATCATCGAGAATGGCCGGGCTGTCGGGGCCGTGTTGGAGAGCGGTGAGGAAATCCGGGCGAAAACGGTTGTATCCGCCATTAGTCCTCGCACGACGTTTCTCAATCTTGTCGGGACCCGCGAGATCGATACGGGATTTGTCCGAAGGATCAATAATATCCGCGTCAATGGCGATGCCGCGAAACTACATCTGGCCTTGGGCCGAATTCCGCAATTTTCAGGCTTGCGCGCACCCGAGTTGAACGGACGGCTGGTTGTCGCGCCTTCTGTCAATCACGTTGAGCGCGCATTCAATCCCTCCAAATACGGAGAATTCTCGCCCGAGCCCGTCATGGAGATAACATTGCCAAGCTTGCTCGACCCATCGCTGGCGCCCGACGGGACGTGCACTCTCTCCGCCGTCGTTCAGTATGCTCCCTACGCATTGAAGGAGCGTTGGAGCGCTGGCAAACCGAAATTCCTGAAGGCAATTCTCGCACAGCTGGAGGCATATGCTCCAGGAATCGGCAAATCGATCCTCCACGCCGAACTCCTCACGCCGCTGGATATTGAACGGCGTTACCGCATGCCGGGTGGACATTGGCACCACGGAGAACTGCAGGCTGATCAGATGCTGATGTCACGCCCCGTTTTCGGTGCCGAAGGTTATGACACGCCCATCGACGGACTTTATCTTGCAAGTTCCGGCTCACATCCGGGCGGCGGCGTATCAGGCGTCCCGGGATTGAACGCGGCGCGGCGCGTCATCGCGAGGAAAGGATAACGTCATGAAGCACAGCGACCCAAAAAAGCTACTGATGGCGAGAGCCGCCTCACAGGACCATTTCCGCAAGCCGCGCATCGCCTCGCCGTTTCAACCGCGCATCGAGGCCTTGATGCGAACCGAGGAATGGTACGACTGGGCAGGCTACAAGGCGCCTCTTTCGCTTTGGGACGAAGAGCTCGAATATTTTGCCATTCGTAGCCAGGCCGCACTGTTCGATATATCACCCATGGTGAAATACCGGGTTGAAGGACCGGATGCCGAAGCGTTTCTCAACAGGGTATCCCTTCGCGATGTGAGGAAGTTGCGGCCCGGCAGAGTTCAATATACGGCCTGGTGCGACGATGAAGGCCACGTGCTCGATGACGGAACGCTTTTCCGCCTGACGAAAAATCGGTTTCGCCTGTGCAGCCAGGAACGGCATTTGCCTTGGCTGCTCGACAGCGGCATCGGGTTCGACGTCAGCATTTTCGAGGAGACCAGGGCTATCGCGGCTTTGGCCCTGCAGGGACCAGCATCCTTTGCGGTCCTACGCGATGCGGGCTTCAAGAATGTTGACACGCTCAAGGTCTTCGATCTTGCCGAATTCGAGCACGAAGGTGGTACCGTTACGATCTCACGCACAGGCTTTACCGGCGATCTCGGCTATGAATTGTTCATAGACCAGGAACTGGCCCTCGGTCTTTGGGATCGGTTGTGGCAAGCAGGAGAACCCCGTGGCATGCGCGCAATAGGCTATGCCGCACTCAACCGGGCGCGGCTCGAAGCAGGGCTGATTGTTGCCAACTCGGATTTCATCACCGCCGAGCACGCCATCCGCGCGGACCGGGTGCGAATGCCGGGTGAGATTGGCCTCGGATTCATGATCGATATGGAAAAGCCCCACTTCAACGGGCGGCGTGCCATCCAGCAAGCCCGAGCCAAGGGCGGTCTGCAGCATGTCCTTGTGGGGCTCGAAATCGAAGGGAATATCCCAGCCGAACACGCCATCGTCTATCACCAGGGCAAGCGCGAGGTAGGTCTTGTCAGCGCGGCGATATGGTCGCCAATGGCCAAGCGCAACATTGCGCTAGCCAGCCTGGAGCGGCCCTACGGCGACACCATAACCGGCGATCTGTGGGTCGAGATCTATGCGATGCGCGAGCTGCGTTATCAGAAGCTGATGAAGCGGGCCAAGGTGGTGCCGAGGCCTTTCATCAAGCTTGACCGGCGCACCGCGAACCCGCCAGCGGATTTCTGACATGTCTGTGCCTAGCGACGATGAGCGAGAACAGTGGGCCTTGGTCAATACGCCGCTGGGACAGGAATGGTCGGGCCGCGCTCGTTATGCCGCCGCTATGTACTTCAATCGGCGGGGCGAAATGGATGCGGAGACATTGGAGATCTATCGCATCTGTTCGCGTCTCGATTGGGAAGATCCTCTTGCGATCCTCAGATCGCATTCTATCGGAAGCGACTGGTTGACAAAGATCAATGACTATCAACATGGGGAACAACGATGAATATCAAAAGCTTTTTACTGGGATCGATTGCAACTTTGGTTGTCGCTTCCGGCGCGCGCGCTGCAGATGCAGTTGTTGTTGCTGAACCGGAGCCCGTTGAATATGTGCGCGTTTGCGATGCATACGGCACCGGCTTCTTCTACATACCGGGTACAGAGACCTGCCTGAAGATCGACGGTTATGTTCGTTACGATGCTGCAGCCGGCGACAATCCCTATGATGGGACAAATGTCGGCGCCAAGGGCAACGAGACCTGGTACAAGCTCACCCGTGCAGAGGTTCGCTTCGACGCCCGCTCCGAAACCGAACTGGGCACATTACGCTCCTATGCCGAGACCCGCCTTGAGTATGAGAATGGCGTCTCCACCGGTGGTACACTCCCGCAAGCCTGGATCGAACTCGGCGGCTTCCGCATCGGTACAGCTGATGAACTCTTCGGCTCATTCGTCGGCTACGCCGGCAATGTCCTCAATGACGATGTGATCAACTATCAGTCAGGCCAGAGCAATCAGGTCAGCTATACCTTTACAGGCGGCAACGGCTTCTCGGCCATGATCGGCGCTGAACAAGGCCAGGACGATGTTACCGGCCTTGGCGGACAATACGTTATCGAAGACTATATGCCTCACGTTCTCGCCGGTGCAAAACTTGAGAAAGATTGGGGCGGTGTATCCGGCGTCGTCGGCTACGACTCAAATGTCGAGGAATTTGCCGGCAAGCTCCGGCTGGACGTCACGATCAACGACAAGTTCTCGGTCTTCGTCATGGGCGGCTATCAGTCCGGCTATGACAATGACTTCGATCCCGCGACAGGCGATGTCGATCAGTTCAACCGCAACTGGTTTGGCACTTGGGAGGGCGATTGGGCTGCGTGGGGTGGTTTCACCGCAAAGGTCGCCGAAAAGGCAACTCTCAATGGCCAGGCGGCATGGGAAGACGAAGGCACCTACGCCTTTGCACTTAACGTCGAATACGAACTGGTTCCCGGGTTCGTAATCACACCGGAGCTCAACTACACCAAGTTCGACGGCGCTCGCGAAGCCTTCTCGGTTGCCAATGGCGGCGATGACGATGCTTTCGGGGGCACAATCCGCTTCCAGAGGAATTTCTGAACCCTCACAGGCGCTCATTTCTGAATACATGAAAACGGCCTGAACTCTCGGGCCGTTTGTGCATGAAGCAAAGCGCGCCGGATGCTCATCTGGGTACAGCGGCCGCAACCTCGATCGYGGCTGCGACCCTTTCGACGTCTGGCAATTGAAGGACACTGGTGGCGACGCGTATGAAATTGATCGGCTTCATGGAGAATTTTGAGCCCGGATGAACGGCGATGCCGCGGGACGCCAGGGTAATCAGCGCAAAGTTCTCCGACATGACCGGGACGAGTACGCTCAACCCGTCTCCAGCATCAATTCCTATATCGCGCCGGAGCAATTCCGAGGCAAATGCTTGCCGGCGCTCGCGATATATCGTCCTGGCTCGTCGGATGATTTCGTCGGTCGAAGGGTCCTGAATAAGCCAGGATGCTGCAGCCTGCAAAATCCTGCTCGTCCACCCCGCGCTGAAGCTTCGATACGATTGAATCTGTTCGACGATACGCGCCGAACTCGACAACACGGCCAGCCTCAGATCGGGTCCGAGGGTTTTCGAATAGGAAAGGATATGGATGACGCGGTCCGGAAAACGCCGACCCAGTGACTGCCGGGCCGCCTCTGAAATATCGCCGACACCATCGTCTTCTATGATGAGCGTTTCGGACTCCTTGAGCACGTCGCCCAGCGCTTCAAGCCTTTCCGCCGTCATGGAGGAGCCGGTGACGGAATGCACCCTGGGCTGGAAAAGAAACGCCACCGGTTTCTCTTTCAACGCTTCCCTGAGCGCGTCCGGAAGCGGTCCGTRCCCRTCGCATGCAACCGGGATGATCGGAACGTCGAGATCCTCCAGAATATCCAGAAGCCGCATTGCCGTCGGGTCTTCTATTGCAACCGGCGAACCGGCAGGCACCAAGGCATGCAGCAAGGTGTATACGGCGTTGTACCCTCCATTGGTTGCCAGGAATGCACCAGGATCATAGGGCCAGGATGGACGAACCACCTCTTCCAATTCGGGCAGGATGCGAACCCTTTCGTAGCTGTTGAGCGCTTCGGCTTTCGCTCCATGCACCAGCGCAGCTTCCAGCGGCGGAAGCAAAGACCTATCCGGTGACGCCGTCGCGAGTTCCAAGGTGTCCGGCACGTAGTTGCCT
>NZ_JBFUMG010000311.1:0-5251 GCF_054049495.1 Phyllobacterium sp. P5_D12
AGGCCGATTAGCGTGGTTTTTGATTGGGCACAAAATCTAAAGGCAGTTTGCGACAGATCCTTCTAAATCTGAACCGCTTCTATCACGCTGACCGCCGATTGGGTCGGCACGACACGGGTGAGACGGAAGCCAGCCTTACTAAGAAGGGAGCGGTATTCTGCCTCAGTCCGCTCCTGGCCTCCAGGGAGCACGAGCATCACCATATCAAGCATCTTACCTGGATGCGGCGCGTCGCCGGCCGGCAACACCATCTCCACAATAAGCAGATGGCCGTCCGGCTTCATGGCTTTGCGGACGTGGCCCAGGATACTGAGGCACTGATCTTCACCCCAGTCATGGAGGATGTGCGACATAAGATAGGCGTTGCCCCCGGCAGGCACGGTCTCGAAGAAATCACCGGCTTCTATCGTTACACGGTCGATCACGCCTTTTGATTGGAGCAACGCAGGCGCGTCCCCCACGACGTGCGACCTGTCGAACAGGATCCCGCGGGGCCCGGCATGGCGGGTGAGGATGGCTGCCAGCATGTTGCCAGTCGCGCCGCCGACATCGACAACCGTCTCGAAGGTGGAAAAATCGTAGGCTGCCGCAACTGCCGGCGGCTCTTCACCATGAATGCCGACCATCGTCTCGCTGAACAGCGAGGCGTCCTCAGGATGCTGCGCGAGGTACTCGAAGACCGGCATCCCCTGAACTTTTTCAAAGCCGGTTTCACCTGTCTGAACGGAATGGACGATGTGATCAAAGGAGCCGTCAAACCAATCGCTCCCAACGGTAAGCAGGGTTGCCCTTGCCGAGCCGGGAGCGCCGGTCGTCAGCGCCCGACCCAAGTCAGTCAGGGCGAACCGTCGCTCGGTCCGCTCGGTGAGGATGCCCAAACTTGCGAGCGTGCGCATCAACCTGTGCAGAGTAGGGGCATGCGCGCCGATAGCGCCCGCCAGCTCCTCGGCACTCTTAGTTCCTGACTTAAGCTGATCTGCGAGACCCAATTTGGCCGCAGCGTAGACAACTCTCGATGCCCAGTAGGCAGTACCCATCTGAATAAGTTGGACGTGAGGCGGAAGACTTGGTGACGAAGAATGCTGCTCAGGTTCAGTCATATTGAGCTTTCTGTATGAGTATAACGATTGAGCTGAACACGCACGCACACGCATAGCATAAGCATGGTCGCCTCATCGTCAGGTGTCAAATCACGTTGCAGCATCGGACCAGAAAGCGTTCTTCTTTCTTTTGGAATATTCTATCCGTACAATGTCGAAATGTTATGAATAAATGTTCGTTTAAAAATGCCGATAATGGCCGTTTTGGATTGTCCCCAAAATTCTACAATCCCGAAAGATCCCGTTGTCGCCTGCACAATCCGCCGTTCTTTCGTAAGGTTGAAGGGTTGATTTAGCGACAGCTGACGTTCGGTGCAGTCAGCGCTGCTATTTCAACAGATTCATAATCGCCCAGGTTCTAGATGTCACGCGACCAGCGGGCTGACGACATCCAACCACTCCCCAATCGACGGCGGATCCGACTTCGACCCGCGACGGACGTCGAACATCTCCTTCTCGCCCAACTGGACCCGGCAAACGGTGAAGGCTTCCTTTGGGCCGCGGCTGTTGTCGGTGAAAATCCAAGCAGCGGCGGCTTCAGCAGCGGCCGCAATAGCGCGTTGCGTCTTGGGAAAGCGACGCAGCAGACGCTCCATGGGTACGTCATGGCCATTGTCGGCGACACGGGTCTGTACACGCAAGATCGAGAGCTCGACAGTCGTAAGGCCGACGAAGAACAGCAGCACGAAGTAGCCGGCCGTCTGCATGTCGCGGATGAGATCGAGCTTCGAGAGCACTGAACCGTCGGGCTGCTCTTCCCAATATAAGAAGACGGTTTCCATCGCGAAGGGCACCTTAGCCTGCATCGCGTGACCCGCAAAGGCTTGGACACCATCCTGAGCGACCTTCATCCACCCCTCGTCGGTATCTCGCAAGACCTGAGCCCATTTGTCGAGCGCATCATCGCTTCCCGCTTCAGGAAGAATGGACAGCATCATGCGGTCGGCATTGATGAGCGGGATCTGTAACTGGCCGGATAGGATTTGCCGCCACATCGTCGATTTGCCGGAGCCGTTGTGTCCAGCCAAAACGATCGCAAGCGGCTTCTTGGTCCGTCGCTGCGCCTTCAGTATTTCTTCAACGGCTTCGGAAAGCTGCGTCAATCAACGACTCGGAACGACCCATCGATCAGGCGTCCACGTTCAGTGCGTCCATTCAAACGGCGAATGAAGACACCGGACTCCCCTTCGGCGACCGAGAACTGAGGAACATCTTTCTTGGCTCGAAGCACTACACCCGGCTTGGAAAGCGTCTTGCTTATACGCTCAAGTGCTTCGGTGCTGCGTTCAACGTTAGTTTTGACGGCTGCTGCGGTGGGCTTTGTCCCTGTCACTGTGACGCTGCCAAACTTGACCTTGGACGCGCGTTTGACGCCTTCCTTCTGAAAGGCCATCCATTGCCCGGTCGACTGTGAACGAGTTTTAGTGCTTTGTTTCGCCATGGCGTCAAGATAGCGTTTCAATTGTAAATTTGCTAGTCTCGCCTAGAGTATTTGCTGTCCTAAGGTGCCGAGAACAGCATCGGAGCAGCGCTGGCGCAGTTGCAACAGCGCCGCGTCGAGGTCGTCGTTTCCTATGCCCTTCGGTGTTCGCCTGTTTACGCGGAGACGCTGAGCAGGCCGGATACGACGAGGCTACAGGATCTTGCGTCGCCGTTCAGAAACCGACTGCGCGACCTGGGCGTCGGCGATCTGCCGTTGGTCGTAGAGCCCTGCAGCGAGCTCAAACCGGGGCCGACAGGAAGGGTCCAGCGCTTCGTCATCGAGGAGTGCGACACATGACGTCCGCAGGCAAACCGCCGGGCCCGAAAGGGCTTCCTCTTATCGGCAACCTGGTCGACTTCGACAGCGACGTGCTCGCCTTCCTGACCGGAAGCGCGCGCCGGTACGGCGATGTCGTCGCGATGCGGCTCGGCTCCTGGCCGACCTTGCTGCTCTCCAACTCCGACGACATCGAAAGGGTTCTCGTCAAGGAGCATGAGAATTTCGTCAAGCACAGCTTCTTCTGGAGACACGTCACTGCGCTCTTCGGCACCGGCCTGCTGACGAGTGAGGGCGAGCTTTGGCACCGACAGCGGCGGCTTGCGGCTCCTGCATTTGCCGGCGGCCAGTTGCAGGGCTACGGTACGGCCATGGTGTGCCACACCGAGCGGATGCTGGAGAACTGGAGGGATGGCGAAACCCGCAACCTGCATTCCGAAATGATGGCACTCACGCTCGAAATCGCCGCGAAGACGTTGTTCGGCTCCGAAATCGCGGAGGATGTTTCGCAAATAGATCACGCGCTGAACGACCTCACAGGGGAGATTGCCGCACGATTCAAGCGTCCGTTTGTTATACCCGACTTCGTTCCTCTTCCGGGCCACATACGTTACAGGCGCGCGATCGCGCGGATCGAGCGGCTGATCGACAGGCTGATCGGCGAGCGCCGGTCAGCAAAAACGGACGGCACCGATCTCCTCTCCAAGTTGATGGCGGCGAGAGACGAGAACGGGCAGCCGATGTCCGATCGCCAGCTGCGTGACGAAGCGATCACGCTGATCCTGGCCGGCCACGAGACCACCGCTCTCGCGCTCTCCTGGACCTGCTATCTCCTCGGGCGGCACCCGGACGTTCAAGCGGAGCTGGCAGTAGAGGCAGGAGGGTTGCTGCACGGCCGCTGTGCAATCGTGGAGGACTTGCCGTTATTGCGGTTCGCAGAGTGCGTGGTCACTGAGGCGATGCGGCTCTATCCGCCGGTATGGACGATCGGTCGTGAGGCCGTGCGCGATTGCGAGCTGGGCGGCTACGCCGTACCGGCACGCACCACAATCCTGATCTCGCCCTGGGTGATACACCGCGACCCGCGCAACTTCGACCGCCCCGACGAATTCCTGCCCGGCCGATGGGCGGATGGTCTGCACCGCAGGCTGCCGAGGTTCGCTTACTGCCCCTTCGGCGGCGGCCCGCGCATCTGCATCGGCCAGCGCTTTGCGATGATGGAAGCGGTTCTGATTCTTGCCACGATCGTGCACCGCTTCAGGATTTCCCTGCACCTCGAACGAAAGGTGACACCCCATCCGTCAATTACGCTGCGGCCGAAAGACGGGGTGTGGGCGACGCTCTCTAGGCGCGATGTCCAGGAACGGCAAAGCTGTCCGGACTTCAGCCGGCGCTGATGTGCCATACGGTAACTCTTTAGGCGGCTAATCACTTGGCGGCGCTTTGCAGAGAAGTATCTTTGGTGCCGCAATCCTTAAACAAACCGGTCCATCACGTTGGAAGAGGCACTCCTGTTGAGTCGGGGCAGACTGATTCATGGACCGTCACGCAACGAAATGGAACGGCTGGTCCGTTCGCGATGGCAACAGTATCTGGACACCCGGCTGGACGGGGTCGATGATCGGCTTTCTCCGGGCGCAGCCGCGTTACTGGAGGCTTCCGTTTGCGGATTCCGACCGGCTTCAAAAGAGCCCATCTGATCTAGTCAAATGACGGGGGTTTCGATGCAGCAACCAGTCTTTACCGGTGACTGCGCCGACTTTAAATTCGAATACTTTGAATTATGTGCATCAGTTTTTGTGAATGCAATATGTTGTTGGAGCGCGCTAACGAGAATTGGATTGTTCATCGATTCACGTCAGTGCGCTACGTAGGTTTTGCGGCGCCAATGCTCATCCCAGATGACCGAACGGATTCGAACCTGTGAGTCAATGATCTCTACCTAATTTTGCAATAGCAGAAGATACTTAGATACTTCGTGCTATCTGCAGGTCGCACCCATTTGTGCGATACTCTCAATACCGCGCCATTGAACTTAATGTCGGAACCCATCATAGCCCAGGACGCTCGCCTCATCGTCGTTGTCGCATTCAGCCGCGCTGACAATGATGAGCTTGTGCCGACCTATGATCCCACGCAATTCGAACCCCAGAAGAGGCTGTCCGCATGGCCCGCTATGTAACTGCAAAGTGTGCCGATGTTCTGGCGTGGAGCCGCGAGGACCAACCCGATATCGCTGTATTCGGCCTGTCTTCTGCCCTCTTCCAATGTTGCGAAGTGCCGGAGATGGAGTGCGCATGAGGGTACGGGACGGCATCAGTCGGGATCTCATCAGGTGCGCAAACGATGTCATGTTTCTTTCAGGCAGCGAGAAACAAGCGCTGTTGCGGGA
>NZ_JBFUMG010000312.1:0-5243 GCF_054049495.1 Phyllobacterium sp. P5_D12
GGGGCAGCCAGTCGAAAGAAGTTGAAGGCAGTTTCAATTATGCGGGGGTAGCCGATCCCGTCATCGACGCATTACTGGACAAGATGCTGGCCGCCCGCGGCGACGAGGAATTTACCAGCGTTGTGCGAGCCCTCGACAGGGTCCTGATCTCCGGCCATTATATGGTTCCGATCTACTACCAGCCCGAACAATGGGTTGCCCGCTGGGCACATCTGCAACATCCGGACAAGACGTCCATGGTCGGTAACCAGCTGTCCACGTGGTGGTCCGATAAACGATAGGAATAGCCATGACCGATAAAAAGTTCACGATCGACGTGGTGTCGGATGTCGTTTGCCCTTGGTGTTTTCTCGGACGGAAGCGTTTGGAAAGCGCGCTCGCGCTCAATCCTGACCTCGACGTAATTGTGAATTGGCGACCATTTCAACTCGATCCGACGATTCCACCTCAGGGAAAAGATCGCAATCGCTACATGCAGGAAAAGCTCGGCAGTTCCGACAAGATCTTTGAGATTCATCAGCAATTGACTGAACTCGGTAAGGAAGCTGGCATCGAATTTGATTTCGAGGCCATCGAAGTAAGCCCTAATACGCTGGACGCCCATCGCCTTATTCGTTGGGCATCGCAGGCGACTCCCAACGTTCAGGACAAGATGGTGGGAATTCTCTTCTCCTACTATTTCGAACAGGGAAAGAACATCGGCGATCACCAGATATTGCTGGAGGCCGCGCAAGAGGCAGGCATGGACGTTGCCATCGTTGCCAGCCTGTTGCCAACCGACGCCGATACTCTCGGTGTGCGGCAGGAAATCGACACCGCCAATCAAATCGGCGTGCGCGGTGTTCCCTGCTTCATCCTCGACCAGAAATATGCCGTCATGGGTGCACAATCTGCAGAGGCTCTGGCAGATGCCATCCGCCAGGCCGCCGATGGCTTTGAGCCGCGTCCCGTCTGACTATGCGGCCTCAGCGAGTTTCGCCAGCTGCGTCATGACGACCGCTGCACCGTTGAGACGCTTTTCTGCTGTCGGCCAGTCGCGCACAAAGACAATACTCTGATCGGGCCTGATCTTCGCCATCGAACCCTGCTCGCCGATCATCTGGACCAGTGCAGCGGGATTATTGAACGTCTTGTTGCGGAACTGGATGACAATGCCCTTTGGACCGGCGTCGAGCTTGTCCACATTGGCACGGCGGCAGAGCGCCTTGATGTAGACGATTTTCAACAGATGCTGAACTTCTTCCGGTAGTGGTCCAAAGCGATCGATCATTTCGGCGCCAAAGCCGTCGATGTCCTGCAGCTCCTCCAGATCGGCCAGTCGGCGATAGAGGCCGAGACGCAATTGCAGGTCCGGCACATAGGTTTCAGGGATCATCACTGCGGTGCCGATCGCAATCTGCGGCGACCAGTGCCCGTCCTCGACTTCGCCGGTACCCTTGATCTCCGCAACCGCTTCTTCCAGCATCTGCTGATAAAGCTCGAAGCCGACCTCGCGAATATGCCCCGACTGTTCCTCCCCGAGCAGATTGCCCGCGCCGCGGATATCCATGTCATGGCTTGCCAGCTGGAAACCGGCACCTAGCGTGTCGAGCGATTRCAAGACCTTGAGCCTGCGTTCTGCCGTCTGCGTCAGCAGCTTGTTGGCTGGTAGAGTGAACAGAGCATAGGCACGCTGCTTCGATCGCCCGACGCGTCCGCGCAATTGATACAATTGCGACAGGCCAAACATGTCGGCACGGTGGATAATCAGCGTGTTGGCGGTCGGGATATCCAACCCGGATTCAACGATCGTCGTCGACAGCAGCACGTCGTACTGCCCGTCATAGAAAGCGTTCATGATGTCGTCGAGCTCACCAGGCGCCATCTGGCCATGGGCAGTCGCAACTTTCAGTTCTGGCACCTGAGCATCAAGGAACTCCTTGATGTCGCTCAAATCGGAGATGCGCGGACAGACATAGAAACTCTGCCCGCCGCGATAGCGCTCCCGCAGCAGCGTCTCGCGGATGACAAGCGCATCGAACGGTGAGACGAAGGTTCGAACAGCCATGCGATCCACAGGTGGCGTGGTAATCAGGGAAAGCTCGCGAACCCCCGTCAAGGCAAGTTGCAGCGTGCGCGGTATCGGCGTTGCGGACAGGGTCAGCACATGCACGTCCGATTTAAGTTCTTTCAGCCGTTCCTTGTGCTTGACGCCGAAATGCTGCTCTTCGTCGATGATCAGCAGGCCGAGATTCTTGAACTTGATGCCGTTTCCGAGCAGCGCATGTGTGCCGACGGCAATATCCACCTGCCCCTCTGCAATGCCCTTCTTGTTTTCAGCCAGCTCCTTCGAGCCGACCAGGCGGGAGGCTTGCGCCACATTGACAGGCAGACCCTGGAAACGCTGAGTGAAGGTCTTGAAGTGCTGGCGCGACAACAGCGTCGTCGGCACCACGACGGCAACCTGGACGCCATTCAGGGCCGCCACGAAGGCAGCGCGCAGCGCTACTTCGGTCTTGCCGAAGCCGACATCGCCGCAAATCAGGCGGTCCATCGGCTTGCCGAGCGAAAGGTCATCGATAACTGCGTCGATGGCACGATCCTGATCTTCCGTCTCGTCATAGGGGAATCGTGCTGCGAACTCGCCATAGAGGCCGTCTGGTGGCAACAGGATCGGCGCACCGCGCATCTGGCGTTCCGCGGCAATGCGAATGAGATGACCGGCAATGTCGAGCAGGCGTTTCTTCAGCTTTGCCTTGCGGGCCTGCCAGGCGCCGCTACCGAGCTTGTCCAACACGGCAGTTGAAGTTTCCGAGCCAAACCTCGACAAAAGCTCGATATTTTCTACCGGGAGGAACAGCCGGTCATCGCCGGCATAGTGCAGTTCCAGACAGTCATGTGGTGCGCCGGCGGCCGTGATTGTCCTCAGACCGATGAAGCGGCCAATACCATGATCCACATGCACGACGATGTCGCCGGCGTTCAGCGCAGCAACCTCGCTGATGAAGTCCCGGTCGCGCTTGCGGCGCTTGGAATGGCGGATCAGCCGGTCGCCAAGGATGTCCTGCTCTGCAACAACGACGAGTTCGCCAGCATCGAAGCCGGTTTCCAGCGACAGGATGCCCGCAGTAATTTTGTCGCGAGCGAGCGCCTTGACCGTTCTCAGATCATCGACAAACTCGATCTTTTCGAGACCATGTTCATTCAGAACCTGCACCAGCCGGTCGCGTGTGCCTTCGCTCCATGCAGCAAGCAGCACCTTCTTGCCTGCAGCGCGCTCATCGGCAATGTGTTTGACAACGCTGTCGAAGACATTCGTGTCCTTGGCGGTCCTCTCCTCAACGAATGTGCGCCCCCGATGCGCACCCGCATGGATAACCGCTCGCCCTRTGACGAACGGCGCATCGAAAGGCGTGAAATCGATGCGCATGCCTGAGTTGATTGCCGACGCCTCGACCTGTTCAGGTGTCAGATACAGCGAACCCGGCTCGACCGGCTTGTAAGGGATAGTATCGCCCGGCTCTTTGCCATCGGATTGCCTCCTGCGCGCCTCGTAGTGGTCCAGCACCATCTTGTGGCGTTCAGCCATGGATTCGTGCGCGAGATGATCGAAGACCACCGGCATGTCGCCGGCATGCTCAAATATCGTCTCAAGCTTGCCATAGAACAGTGGCAACCAATGTTCCATGCCGGCAAAGCGGCGCCCCTCCGAGATGGACTGATAAAGCGCATCATCGCGCGATGGTGCCCCGAACTTCTGCACATATTGCGAACGGAAATGGCTGATGAGCTCGGGCGAGAGCGTGATTTCGCTCATCGGCTGCATCGAGAATTCTTTCTTTTGGCTTGATGTTCGCTGCGACGCCGGATCGAATGTACGGATCGTTTCCAGAGTATCTCCGAAAAAATCCAGACGCAGTGGCTCCTCTGCACCCGGGGCGAAGAGATCGAGAATACCGCCGCGCACAGCATATTCGCCAACATCACGCACAGTTGGAACACGCTCAAATCCATTACTTTCAAGGCGTTGCACCAGTGCATTCATGTCGATCCGATTGCCGGGCTTCGCCATGAAAAGCTGCTCAGCGAGAACCTTTCGCGGCGGCAATTTTTGCAGAACGGCATTGGCCGTCGCCAAAATAACGCCCGGGTGCTTGTGTTCGCGCAAGGCCGCAAGACCGGCAAGCGCTGCCAGGCGGCGCGCGGATGTATTGGCTCCGGGCGAGACGCGATCATAGGGAAGACAGTCCCACGCCGGCAATTGCAGCACCGGCAAATCCGGCTGGACGAAGTTCAGCACCTGTTCGATATCGGCAACGCGATTGCCGTCGCGCGCGATGAACAGCACGGGACCACCTGCCCCGGCCTCAGCTACCACTTTCGCCAAAGCAAAAGCTTCATAGCCATCGACAACACCGTCGATGACCACATGTCCATTGACGTCAGATTTCAGTCCGAGTTTGGTAAAGGCAGTCATTTCGATTTCAGAATTTCATTTGCTGGCGGGATGCGACAACCCTTTGGAAGATCGGCGTATCGAATTCGGCGGGAACGGCAGCCTCCCCGGTGACCCATGTCAACAGGTCCCGGTCGAGCGCTTCCATCAGTGCTTCATATTGGTCAAGTTCATCATCGGACAAGGTGCCGATATGGGCGTCGGCAAACTGTCCGAGGATCAAATCCATTTCACGCATGCCGCGATGCCAGGAGCGAAACAGGATTTTTCGCTGTCTCGGCTGCAGATCGGCAGTGGTGCGACTGCTTCCAGTCATGAACTAGCTCCGTTTATGGCAATGAAAGTATTGGGCGCGATTGGTGCGGCTGGGTATAGCGTGCCTTGTCGCATCTGTCAGCCTTGCAACGCACATCGAACGCGTTAGAGCGAGATATGTTTAGATGGCAACGTTCTGCTGGTGGGAATTCAGGACAAGGTCAAGGGGTTTGCCGAGGCCGATGCCTGTCCATCGGACGAAGTCGAAGCCCGATGGATTTGGCCAGAATTCACCCGGCCCTTTGGGTTTCCGGCTGGCGGACGCCCACTTTGTCAGGCGGCTTCGTCCGGTGGGTAAACATCGATCTCGCCACCTTCCGCGTGGATCGTCTCGCCATCCGAGAAACAGAACTGTTGCCATCTAATCTTATCTCGCTCTAAACGTTACGCATGCGTCCGTCATTGCTTGATCCCCTCTTTGCCTCCGTTCGTTCGCTTTCCGGTATCGGCCCGAAAGTGTCTGGCCTGCTGGGCACATTGCTCGGCACGCAGC
>NZ_JBFUMG010000313.1:0-5219 GCF_054049495.1 Phyllobacterium sp. P5_D12
GTTCGGTACTGCGATCTATGCGGTCGGCAGCGATCCGGACGCTGCGGCGGCCATCGGCGTCAGGGTCAAGCTCACCAAATTCCTGGTCTATGTTATCGCCGGCGGCTGCTATGGCCTGGCTGGCGTTTTCATCAGCGCACAGACGGGCAGCGCCGATCCACTGGTTGGCAATCCGCTGCTCCTGTCAATGTTCGCTGCTGTGGTCGTTGGCGGTACGCGTCTCGGCGGCGGACGCGGCGGACCGCTTGGCACCGTCTTCGGCGCCTATATCCTCATGATGGTGGTGAATATTCTCCTTGTTCTGAATGTGTCGGCCTACTATTCGACCATCGCTGAAGGAACTATTCTGATCCTCGCCGTTCTGGCAGGATCGATCTCGTATAGTTCGACGCTCGCCAGGCAATTGCGCAGTGCGCAAGCGCAGTTCAGCGCATGGCGTCAGGGCCTGCTCCCCTCGCAGCTCGATCGCACCGACCGGCGGATGAAAATGCCATCGACAGCCGAGGGTAAACCGGTAGCGTCGACATTCCTGTCGCGCAACAGCGAGACGATCCGCTATGCACTGCCTGCATATTTGTGTCTTCTGGCCGTTGTCATCGTCACCCAATTCTGGCTTGGCCGGGCAATCCTGAACCCGACCTACTGGAATTCGTTGGCGGTCCTGTCCACCTTCCTCGCCATCCTGGCGTTGGGGCAGGGAACTGTAATCCTGACCGGAGGCCTCGACCTCTCGGTTCCCTGGACCATCGGCATAGCGGGCATCCTGCTCGCAGGTATCGTCAATGGTTCCGACGCGGCTCTCGTCTACGCTTTGCCTGCCGTTCTTCTCGTCGCTTGCCTTATCGGATTTATCAACGGCGTTGGAATCGTCGTGCTCGGCATATCGCCCATCGTCATGACGCTGGCCATGAACGGCATCCTGCAGGGTTTTGCACTGGTCTATTCGCAAGGAACGCCGGCGGGATTTTCATCGCCAATGCTCCGCTGGTTCATGACGGGAAAAATCTGGACTGTCACGCCGGTCGTTCCGTTCATGGTTTTGTTTGTCATCGCCGCGGTGTTTTTGCTCGGGCGAACAGCCTTCGGACGCAGGGTTTACGGCATCGGCAACGGATTACGGGCAGCGCAGCTCTCAGGCATCGCTGTCGGTCGCACGCTCATTCTTGTCTATGTGCTCTCCGGCCTTTGCGCCGGGCTTGTCGGGGTATTGCTCACCGGGTTCTCGGGACAGGCAAGCCTTGGCATGGGCGACGATTATCTGCTGCCATCGATCGCGGTGGTGGTGGTTGGTGGCGCCCTGATTACCGGCGGACGTGGTCACTATCTTGGCATGCTGGGTGGGGTGTTGCTGCTCACCGCACTGCAAATGTTCCTGGCGGGAACGACGCTGCCCTATGCAACGCGGGCGATCCTGTTTGGCCTTGTCGTGCTCGGTGCAGTTATGGCGCTTCGTGAGAAGCGGTCTTAGGAGGACAAATGATGAATAAAATTGCACCGGCATCTGCGGAAGAATTCTTGGGTGGTTTGCGCGATCAACGGGTGCTGGTCACGGCGGGGGGCTCCGGTATTGGCTACGCAATTGCCGCAACCCTTTCACGGCTCGGTGCCCGCGTGGCAATCTGCGACATATCCGAATCGCTGTTGAACGAGGCGCAGAAAAGCATTTCACCGGCACACRCAACCCTTGCTGATGTCTCACGGGAAGAAGATGTCGACCGCATGTTCGAGGAGGTGTCCTCTTCACTGGGTGGTCTCGACGCGCTTATCAACAATGCGGGCATCGCCGGTCCGACAGGCGGTGTCGATGAAATCAGTACCGAGGACTGGCGCCGTTGCATCGACATCTGCCTGACCGGACAGTTCCTTTGTGCGCGGCGCGCCGTACCGATGCTCAAGGCATCAGGAGGCGGATCGATCGTCAATATGTCATCTGCCGCCGGCAAGCACGGTTATGCTTTTCGCACGCCATATTCGGCGGCCAAGTTCGGGGTGATCGGCTTTACCCAAAGTCTCGCCAAGGAGCTCGGGCTGCATGCGATCCGCGTCAATGCAATCCTGCCTGGCATTGTCGAGGGACCGCGCATTGAAAACGTCATCAGCAACCGGGCGAAGCAACTGGGCATCTCGCACGAGGAAATGACCGAGCGCTATCTTGAGAATGTTTCGCTGCGGCGGATGGTCAGTCCCTACGATGTCGCAACGATGGTCGCCTTCCTGCTTTCAAATGCCGGCATTAACATTTCGGGCCAGTCGCTCGGCGTTGATGGCAATGTCGAAACTCTGTGAGGTAGCGATGCAAAAGACAGCGATTATCGGCAGCGGTTTCATCGGCAGAGCTTGGGCCATCAGTTTTGCCCGCGCCGGCTATCAGGTGAGCCTGTGGGATCAAGCGCCCGACGCCGTGGCCAAGGCTCGCGGCTATATTGCAGATGTGCTCRCCGATCTTGAGCGGAACGACCTGCTGAACGGGCATTCGCCGGAGGCGGTTCTGTCGCGCATCGTGGCCGAGACGGATCTCGCAAAGGCACTGGAAGGTGCAATCCACATTCAGGAAAACACCCCGGAAAATCTCGAAACGAAGATCAAGGTGTTTTCGCTCCTCGACGAGAATGCCGATGCGTCGGCCGTTATCGCGAGTTCGACGTCGGCCTTGCTGCCATCGAAATTCACCGAGCATCTGAAAAACCGCCAGCGTTGTCTTGTCGTTCACCCAATCAATCCGCCATATCTCATTCCTGCGGCCGAAGTTGTACCGGCACCCTGGACCTCGGGCGAGGTCGTGGAACGGACCCGCGCGTTCTTGATTGCCGCGGGACATGCGCCGCTGGTCATGAAGCGCGAACTCGACGGATTCATCATGAACCGCATGCAGGGCGCGCTTCTGGAGGAGGCCTTTCGCCTCGTGGCCGATGGATATGCGACAGTCGAGGATGTCGATATCGGTATTCGTGACGGACTTGCTCTCCGCTGGTCGTTCATGGGCCCGTTCGAGACCATCGATCTCAACGCACCGGGGGGCGTGCGCGACTATGTCGAGCGCTACCAGATAATCTACGAGCGGCTGTTTCCCCAGATGCAACGCCGCGTCGACTGGGCGGGCGATGTCCTGGAAACCGTCGAGGCCGGTCGGCGCGAAAAGCTGCCGCAGGAAAAGTTGGTCGATCGTCAAGTCTGGCGTGACCGGCGCCTCATGGCACTTGCGGCGCACAAGAAGAAATCAACGCAGGAGTTCGGACAATGAGCGAGACGACACGAGTGACAACCGGTTCGAGCACGAAGGGCAAGGTCATTATAACCTGTGCGATAACCGGTGCGATCCACACGCCGACAATGTCGCCCTATCTGCCGATCACGCCCGATGAGATAGCCAAGGAAGCGCTCGCCGCAGCAGAGGCGGGTGCTGCGATCCTGCACCTGCACGCGCGCGATCCGGAAACCGGCAAGCCCGACCAAACACCGGAAGCATTCGCCAAATTCCTGCCGCGTATCAAGCAGAACACCAATGCCGCGATCAATATCACCACCGGCGGCAGCCCTTACATGAAGGTTGAGGAGCGGGTGAAACCGGCGGCAACCTTCAAACCGGAGGTGGCTTCGCTCAATATGGGTTCGATCAATTTCGGACTTTATCACCTCGTCGACAAATATAAGGAGTTCAAGTTCGATTGGGAAAAGCCGCATCTGCAGGCGACCCGCGATCTGGTATTCCGCAACAGTTTCAAGGATATCGAGTATATTCTTGCGACCTGCTACGACAACGGTACGCGGTTCGAGTTCGAGTGTTATGACATCGCCCACCTCTATAATCTCTCGCATTTCGCCGATCGTGGATTGGTAAAGCCGCCATTCTTCGTGCAGTCGGTTTTTGGACTGCTGGGCGCCATCGGCACGCATCCGGAAGACGTCGCGCATATGAAGCGCACTGCCGACCGCCTGTTCGGTGAGGATTATCGCTGGTCGGTGCTCGGAGCTGGATCGAGCCAGCTTCGCATTGCCGCTCAGGCGGCGGCGCTGGGCGGTAATATCCGGGTTGGCCTTGAAGACAGTCTTTGGGCGGGCAAGGGCAAGCTGGCAAAGTCCAATGCCGATCAGGTTCTGCTCGCGCGCAAGATCATCGAAGGGCTCGGCATGGAAGTGGCGACGCCGGACGATGCGCGCGCGATCCTGCAACTCAAGGGCGGCGACAAGGTCGCGTTCTAGGAGGGTATGATGCTGCGGATCGAGGTTTTCAGCGAAGATCGCAATCAGCTGGGCGAGGGTCCCCTATGGGACGTCGAGGAACAGCGTTTGTACTGGATCGATTCCTACGCACCGGCGGTATATTCCTGTGATGTCAGAGGCGGCGACCGCAAGAGCTGGAACCTGCCGGAACCGGTCGGCTCGCTGGCATTGCGCGAAAAGGGCGGCGCCATCGTTTCACTGCGTAATGGATTTTACACGCTGGATTTTGAAACGGGTGCCGTCGAGCTGGTGCATGAAACCCATCCCGGCGAGCTTCGGCCGCGCCTCAACGATGGAAAGGTCGATCGCCAGGGGCGCTTTGTTGCCGGTTCAATGGATTTCGAGGAACGCGACCCGGTTGGTACGCTGTTTCGCCTCGATCCTGATCTTTCGCTGCATACGCTCGATACGGGGATCATTTGCTCGAACGGGCCCTGTTTCAGTCCGGACGGAAAGACACTCTACTTCGCCGACAGCCACAAGAAAGCGATTTACGCTTATAGCTATGACACCGCGTCGGGCACAGTCGGGTCGCGGCGCGTGTTTACGAGCTTTGACAGTCTGCGCGGCTATCCAGACGGCGCGACTGTCGATGCGGAGGGGTATGTCTGGAGCGTCGAAGTCTATTCCGGACGCCTCATCAGGTTTGATCCGAACGGCGTGATCGATCGCATTGTCGGCCTGCCCGTTCAATCGACAACGAGCATCACCTTCGGCGGTCCGGAGCTCGATATCGCTTATGTTACGTCGATGGCCCGGCCGTTCAACAACCAATACCACCGCGAACGCGAGGCCGGCTGCATGTTTGCCGTGCATGGGCTCGGCGTGCGCGGTCTGCCGGAACCGCGTTTCAAGGGATGAGGGAGGAAACATGAAAATCGATGTGGTGGTGGACGTAAAGACCACGCTGGGTGAAGGCCCGCTGTGGGATGTCGAACAACAACGGCTTTACTGGATCGACAGCTTCGACGGTCGCGTATTTCGCGCCACAGCCGATG
>NZ_JBFUMG010000314.1:0-5195 GCF_054049495.1 Phyllobacterium sp. P5_D12
GCTAAGGTCCGCTCCACCCACATTAATATTATCGTATCAACCGCGATTAGTGCGGAACAAGGACGAAGCCCCTTTAAATTCGAGGTACCCGAGTTAATCCACCTCTGCATCTCAATTGGGTAGTTGCGTCCTGCCAGATTGTGTCTCATATCCACGGGTTTTGAGGGGATGCCGAATATGACCAAATACGCGGGCCTCACCGACTATCTTAAACTTAGGACAGAAGGTGAACTTACTCTGACATTCGATGAGATTGCTGACATCATCAACGGATATCTTCCGAAGTCTGCAGAGCAGTCCCAATATTGGGAAGACGCAGCGAAGATGTGCGCGGGGCACAAAGCATCACAAAAAGCTGGCTATAAGACATATCTCGTACATGGGAACGACAAGGTGCGCTTCGTTCGAAGTTAAGTTTCCTGCGAGCCCCATGCTGGAATGGTTGACAAAAATAGACACACTTGTCTCCTGAGGAACTGATTTCGGCGTGAGGTGCGGCTTCCGAACGAGGAGACCAAGCGGGGGGCTCATTTACGCCGTTGACGGTGTAGGCTACGCGATGTGCTGTGTTTAATGCCGCATCCATTGACACCGGAGCCCAAACCTCTTTGTGTTCGAGTGCGCTATATTTCTGGAAAGGCGCGGACTACCCTCGTGACAAGTTCGATCCTGCACTTGCACAGAAAAGCAGTGTTGAAGGCAAAAACGCGCGGTAGGGTGGTCATAATGGATGGTGAGGGCCTGCAGTCCTCGCGCAAACTATAAAGGTACCACTTCCCTGCAGTTATTCGGGATTAGGTAGCAAAACCACCAGATTTGAATTCCTGCACAACGTAGCCTTTTTAAGGATATCGGTGGATGTGTGCTTACTCTCGAGAAGACATCGTTCTCTGTTTCATCTACGCTCGTGCCAGTTTGGAGGACTATTTTGTTTGGACATCTATCGATCGCGGCATTCAGCGCCCTGATGCTTGCAAGCAGCGAGCAATCCACGCCTGAAGCGTCGATCGGCGCGGGCAACCCCTATCCCGTCAGCAACTACACGTGCGAGGACGGCACGCATCTGGCAGTGCGTCTCCTCGGCGATCGCGCTTCGGTATCCGTCAACGGCGCGACCGCGGTCGATCTGCCCTCCATGGGATCAGAAGGAACGACCTTTTCGAATGGCCGGCAGACGCTGAGCATCGTGCAGGGGCACCTATCGTGGGGCGTTGGCCGAGCCATGCCGTCCGCATGCTCCGGCGGTTGAGCGTTCTCGTCTTGCGGAACAGCGAGGTGTCCCTACTATCGGCAGACGGCCAGCTGGTTGCCCGCGCCAGAGGGCGATTTCAATTTGACCTTGAGATCCTACCGCCCAACATCGGTCTCGGACGGAACATACCGCTTGCCGCCCATAAAAGCGCACGGAATGAGTGCGTCATGGCCGAGGCAGGAACGATCTAAAGTCAACGCTAATATGATTGCTTTTCAATAGCATAGATGACAATTGGTGGCTTTTGCTACCTAATTCCGCAGTTATTGCGCCGACGAGATCGCTGAGAATGTTTCGCGGCAAGGATCTGTGAAGGTGGTGATCGTCCTGACGTCGACATCGGGATTTCATGACGTGTCTTTTTCTTCCGGAACAAATTCTTCTTCTCAGGGTTGCATTTTCGACATTGTGTCACATGGAGAATTTGAAATGGAAAATGCTGAAATTGGTTGGATTGCCGCGATCATCATAGGTGGTCTTGCAGGCTGGTTTGCTGAGATGTTTATGAAAAGCAATACAGGCGTGATCATGAACATCATTTTGGGAATTGTCGGGGCCATCATAGCCAATGCGTTGCTATCGTTTTTTGGCGTTACCCTGACGGGGTGGTTGGGCTATTTGGTCGCCGGATTCATCGGCGCGTGTATTCTCATCGCTGTGGGCCGGATGTTTCGAGGACCTAGGGCCGTATGAAACTACCACAGCACTTGGCCCGGTTGCAGGAGATTGCGACGGGTTTACTTAGCGGGGTCGATAAGGCCACGGGTTTTTTCCGGAACAATACAGGATTGATCAATGCAAATCGAACCCACGTCCAATGAAGATGAAGCCGAAAATGGAAGCGACACCTACCTGGTTGACCAGGTTCTTGAACAACGCAAGAAAGACCCGGGCGAAGCAATATCGCAATACATACCTATGTCGGATCAACTGGCGGCACTCCGGGCGGAGATTGGCCGTCTCGCCGAGTCGGCAAGTCTTATCGCTGAGGAAGCAACCGCAATCGTGGCCCAAGCGCCAGCACGGTTACGTTCCGAGGGAGAAAGACAATTTTATAAGCGCCCTGTGATCTCACTGCTGGCAATCAGCATTTTGAGCTTCCGTCTTACCCAAGCGCTCTTTGGCAGGTCTTACAGGATGAGATGACAATCATGGAGGCACCCCCGCTTGAACGAAAGCTTATTGCAATTCTGGCAGCCGATGTCGAAGGGTATTCGCGATTAATGCATCAGGATGAAGAGGCAGCTCTCGCAACACTATCGTCGCACCGTTCCATCATCGACGCTATAATCGTTCAGGGCCGTGGAGAAATCTCCGGTACGGCGGGCGACAGCGTTCTGGCAGAGTTCGCCAGCGTCGTCGATGCCGTTCATTCCGCGGTCTCAATCCAGCAAGCCCTGACCAAGGCCAACGCCGCTTTACCCCCGGACCGGAGAATGATGTTGCGCATCCGCATTAACGTTGGCGATGTGATGGTGAAGGATGACGGGATATTTGGAGATGGTGTCAATGTTGCCGCTCGGCTCGAGGCAATGGCGGAGCCTGGTAGCATCTCCGTGACCAGAGGAGTGCGTGATCATCTGCGCGATAGGATGGACTATGAATTCGAAGACCTTGGAGAGCATAAAGTTAAGAATATTACTCGGCCCGTCCGGGTGTTCCGTGTCAAGTTCGATCCGAACGCTACTTCCCCACTCCCGATATCGGAACCTGCTGATGGAAAGTCCAGTATTCAATTAACTGATATGGACGCCACTTCAGAAGGTCGCGGTGCCGATCCAGTCGAACTTGAATTTTGGAAATCGGTGGAATCGAGCGGTGATCACGAAGAGTATCGGGCGTATCTACAACAATATCCGGATGGCGACTTCACTGCTCTTGCGAAAACGCGTCTGGCAAAGCCGACTGCAGCCAAACCAGATGTGGCGGCTGACAGGGAGGTCGAGCTCGAATTCTGGACTTCTATCAAAGATGGCGACGCGGCCAGTTTTGAGGCCTATTTGGAGAAATACCCCGAGGGAGAGTTTAAGGCTCTCGCTGAAATCCGGTTGGCCGAGCTGTCTGGATTCCAAAATGAACGGGACAATAGATAATTTTCCTCGCTTTGGCATAATCCCCACAAGCGTAGTTGCGGAGCCGATATTGAAAGGAGCAGGCAACCATCCACCTTATGTCATCCTTCTCGTTCTGTTCACTGCTTGGTTGCCGATGCGCTCAAGAACTTTTCGACGACGCCCTCATCATAATTTCATGGCGGAGCGCTCAGCTGATTGATGGCGTTTAGGCCCCCCACCTTTTAGCGATCGCCAGTGAAATTCCGACGAGACACATGGTAAGCGGCACCCACCAAACGGGATCACTTATGGTGAAAAGTGTGACGCTGCTGCTAACAAGCCAGAGCGTCGGGATAATGAACAACAGGAAGTCGTAGCGGTACCCAGTCGATGCCAGAAACCCGATCGTCGCTATCGCAGTCGGATCGGGCATTATGCCGAAAACTTCCGCAGTTTCCAATCCCCTACCTGCCATCAACGACAGGCAGGGATAGATCAGGACGGCCACCCCCATGACGATCAGCCCTGCGAAACCGCCCGCCAATGACGCTTCAGTTCTGCGCGGGATAACCTGAACGGCGAGCAAAAGGATCGCCTGAGCCACAAAGCCACAAGCGGCGTATGTGGCTGCCCAGTTGATGCTTGACAGACGCGACCAGAGATAGGCCCAACCGACTAGCAGCCAAAGCGCAGCCAGAACCGTCGCAACGATCCTACTGGCATTCGGCCGGGCACTCGCGAGCAAGCAAACGAGGCCTACACCCACCAGTAACATCAGAATCTGAAGTGGCCAAAGGGCGAGGTTATAGCTCTCGATCTGCCTGAAAAATACCCGAGGCGAAAACATTAAAAAATCGGACGGCCTATATGACCACCACTCCGTCACAAGGCATCCTCATTCCGGCCAGCCATCACAGGCTTTCTGCGTAGGCGATGGTGCGTTTGCGCAAGGCCGGGTCCATGACGGTTCCCGTTGCCGCTTCCATGTTTTCCTGTACATGCGCCACGTTTGCGGTCGCGGGAATGGCGCAGGTAACAGCCGGATGCGAGATGATGAATTTGAGCATCAGTTGCGCCCAGGTCTTCGCGCCGGTTTCGGAGACCCAGTCCGGCAGGGGGTGATCCGCCATCTGCGCGATAAGGTCGCCCTGCCTGAAGGGCCGATTGACGATGACGGCGATCTTGCGCTCTGTGGCGAGCGGCAGGATGCGGTCCTCCACATCGCGGTCCAAGACATTGTAAGTTATCTGGACGAAGTCGATCGGCTGCGACATCATGATATCCTCGACTTCAGAATGGCGGCGTCCCTCCGAGGTCGTGATGCCGACATATTTAAGCTGGCCGGCATCCTTCATTTCGAACAGCGTCTGGAGGTGCTCTTTCCAGCTCACCAAATTGTGGACCTGAAGCAGCGTGAATTGAGGCACACCCCAAAAGCTTTGGGACTGCCTGATTTGCTCCCTGCCGGACTGCGGATCGCTGATCCAGACCTTGTCGGCGGAAAAAAGCGTTCGGGGCCGCGACAGCTTTTCAAGCCCGTATCCGATTGTCTCTTGGGCCGAACCATACATTGGCGAGGAATCGATCAGCCTGCCTCCTGCAGCGAAGAAGGCCTGCATAACCGCAGTACATTCATCTCTGAGCTGTATGTCATCCCCGACGTTGAAGGTGATCCAGCTTCCGAGGCCGACGACGGGAAGTTCTTCTCCGGATGAAGGAATGGGCCTGGTCAGGACCGAGAGCGCCTGAGCAGACAACCGGTCGGGAAAGCCCGCCAGAGCCCCGGAACCCGCTATTAGCGCAAGAGCTTCCCGCCGATTGATTGAGAATCGCCTCGCCATCTTGTCTCCTCGCAAGTCGCGCCGGTTTGCCTCTTATTGGTGGAGTAT
>NZ_JBFUMG010000315.1:0-5193 GCF_054049495.1 Phyllobacterium sp. P5_D12
ATCTGATACCATCTGGGATATCAGCACCGGCTCAAATGCCTTGATTAACGCCGCCACGATCGTTGACAACGATACACACGGCGGCAGTTCCTATGTTGGCGGTGGTGTGTATTCGGACGCGATCCTCATCCAGGCCGAGCTCGTCGATTCGCATCCAGCACCCGCTCCTGGCCAAGGTCAGCCCTTGGCCAATGAAGTTGTGGCATTTCTCGATAATGACGCAGATGCGCCGACCAACGATGGTCACGGTTCGACCCTTCATGTTCCGGACACGTCCCACTCGGTCGATGTCATGCAAGCGGTTCTCGCATAATAAGAAGAATGCTCGGGGAGCGAGAGTATTATGAAATATGATGAACAGGCGGACTTGCGGGTCATCTCTCAACACTCACGTCAGGCGTTGGTCGGGCGAGAGCAAGAACGGACTCAGTTCGATGAACTGCTTGCGGAGATGGAAAGCACAATCTCTTCGCTCTTCCGGCGAGAGGTCGAGACTGCGCCTTCATCCGATGTTGTCGAACCCGCCGAAATCAGTCCACGGCACACCGCGCAACCCGGCACTGCTCCCATGGAGATCATTGAACCTGTCACTGAGCCCGTCGTGGAAGTACGTCAGGAGCGCCCGCTATCCGCCCCTCCCGCGAGCGCTGAAGTTGGCAGGATAATCGAGGGGGACAGAGGCCCCGTCAAGGCGCGCGAGCCCGTGTCTGGCGGAAATGGTTCGGGAAACGGTGTAGCCGTCAACGATAATGGTGGTGGTGGCTTCCACCAGCGTGTCGCTGCGGTCAGTTTCAGCGACAGCTTCAAAAACGGCGTCAATGCGGTGCGCCGGAACCTCATGATCGCCATGGGGTTCACTATCTTCCTCAACATACTTGTCCTGGCCATTCCAATCTATCTCTTCCAGATATCGGACCGCGTGCTCACCAGCCGATCGACGGATACGCTCGTCATGCTGACACTGGTGATCGTCGGTGCAGTCATAGTGCAGGTGATTCTCGATGCGATACGGCGCTTCATCCTGATGCGAACCGCTGTGGAAGTCGCCGTCCAGCTTGGTGCACCGATCCTTAGCGCTGCAGCGCGTGCATCCCTGCACGGCAACGGCAAGGATTATCAGGTGCTCGGCGATCTTCAGCAGCTCCGTGCGTTCCTCACTTCGGGCACGCTGCTATCTTTCTTCGACGCGCCGATTGCCCCCCTGTTCGTTCTGGCGGTCTTCCTTGTTCACCCGCACCTTGGTTATATCGTCGTTGTTTCGTCGCTGCTCCTCGTCGGCATTGCCTTCATTAACCAGCGCGCAACCGCCGCCTCCTTTGCCGAGGCCACCAGCTACCAAAGCCGCGCAATGCTTCACCTCGATTCAATGTCGCGCAATTCGCAGATCATCAATGCGCTTGCCATGATCCCGGAAGCAGTGCGCATCTGGGGACGCGACATGGCCGGATCCTTGCGCTCCCAAGTCAAGGCGCAGGATCGGAATATCGTGTTTGCCACCCTGTCCAAATGTTCGCGCCTGCTGACGCAGGTGACAATGCTCGGGTGGGGCGCGCATCTTGCCATCGACGGCCAGATGACCGGCGGCATGGTTGTGGCAGCGTCGATCATTGCCGGCCGTGCATTGGCGCCAATTGAAGGCGCAATCGAAGGCTGGAACAGCTTCATACAGTTCCGTTCGGCCTTTGGCCGCATCCGCAACCTTCTGCAAAACTCGCCGTTGAATTTCGAACGGCTGCGATTGCCTGACCCTCAGGGGCGTCTCGACGTCGAGCGCATCCTTTACGTTCCGCCTCCAAATAAGAAGGTCATCCTCAACGGTATTTCCTTTACCCTGATGCCAGGCGAATCCATGGCGGTCATCGGAAATTCCGGCGCGGGCAAGACCACGCTCGGCAAAATGCTGGTTGGCTCTATTTTGCCTACATCGGGAAGTGTCCGGCTCGACCTGATGGACCTTCGCAATTGGGATCAGCGCCAGTTCGGTGAAAACATCGGTTATCTGCCGCAGGATGTGCAACTGTTCCCCGGGACCATCAAGGCCAACATCGCTCGTATGCGCGAAGACGTCACCGATCAGTCGATCTTTGACGCCGCTGTTCTCGCTGATGTCCACGAGTTGATCGCCAGCTTTCCGCAGGGCTATGAGACCATGGTCGCCGCCGATGGCGCTCCGCTATCCGGCGGGCAGAAACAGCGCATTGCCCTTGCACGGGCTTTCTTCGGCAATCCGACGCTCGTCGTTCTGGACGAGCCGAACTCCAACCTCGACTCACAAGGCGACGCGGCTCTCACCAAAGCGCTGTACCACGCCAAGAAACACAACATTACCGTTGTCACGATCACGCAGCGACCGGCCCTCCTTAGCTGTGTCGACAAAATCATGGTCTTGAACAATGGGACTGTCACTATGTTCGGCACGCGGGCCACGGTGATGGAAGCTCTTTCACGCAAGAACAAACCCCAAGCGCCGGTTCAAAACATCCAGGCGGCTGAATAGAATTAACGAGAGGGCTTGAGTATGGCCACCACCGTATTGAACGATCTTAACTGGTATGACGATGTCCCAAGGTCGATCAAGCCTTACAGCAAGTTTGGAGCCGTCTTGATCCTTGTCTGCTTCGGCGGATTCGGAACATGGGCTGCCACCGCGCCGCTCGCCGCCGCTGTCATCGCACCCGGTAGCTTCGTCGCTACCGGCAAGAACAAGGTCGTTCAGCATCTGGAAGGCGGAATCATCAAGGACCTCCTGGTTCGGGAGGGCGATCACGTGAAGGAGGGGGATGAACTCGTCCATCTCGATGAAACCGCGGCTCGTGCAAACTCACAGCAGCTCTTCCTGCGGCAGGCGCGGCTTGAGGCGATACTGGCGCGGCTCCATGCCGTGGTTAAGGGTGAGGCGCGCTATCAACCGCCAAAGATAATTCTCGATAATCTGGCCAATCCGGAGATCCGCGCGGTCAACGACAGTCAGGACGACAATTTTGACGCTGCCCACGCAAAATACGCCAATGAACTGGAAATGATGGAGAGAAACATTTCGGCTCTGGAATTTCGCCGAATCGGACGTAACGCCCAGATTGATGCCACCAAGACTCAGGTCGAGCTACTGAAGAATGAGTACAAGGCGAAATACTCGCTGTTCAAAAAGGGTCTGATGGCTCGCTCTGAGGTGAGCGTGCTTGAGCGTGCCGTCGCTGATGGAATAGGCACCATGGCGCGGCTTGACGCAGAGATCATGGAGGTCAACGCCCAGATCGAGAAATTTCAAAAGGAAATGATCCAGACGAAGGATACGGAAAAGCAGGCGGCGCTCGATGAAATTCAAAGTGCAGAGGCTGAGCTCGACACCATACGCGAGCAAACCCGGCAAGCCGCTAACATCCTTGATCGCACAGTAGTCAAGGCGCCAGTGTCCGGCACCGTCATTCGATTATACTATCACACGTCGGGCGGTGTCATCGAAACCGGCAAACCGATTGTCGAAATCCTGCCGACTGGCGTTCCCCTGATCATCGAAGCGCAAATTCCACGCATGCAAATCGACGAGGTGAAAGAGGGGCAGGAAGCCCATGTGCGATTGAGTGGCCTCAACCAGCGCACCACACCGATCATCAATGGCCGTGTCGACTACGTGTCGGCCGATTCCATGGCCGATACGACGAGCGCGCAGAAGCAGGATATCTATCTTGCGCGCATCAGCATTCCCGCCAACGAACTTGCCCGCATTCGTGGCTTTACCCCGACACCGGGCATGCCCGCGGATATTCTTATACAAACGCATGAGCGCACATTCTTTGAATACCTGGCCAAGCCGGTTATCGACAGCATGTCACGTGCGTTCCGGGAGTACTGAGTTCTAATGAAAACAGCGCCGGCAGCTTCGGGCTGCGGCGCTGTCAATTCAACGGCACGAATGTCTGCTTAGATGCAGGCCATCCAGGCAATACGGCGAATGTCGGTGCGTGCGATCCCAAGATCAGCAAGGTTGCGATCGGTGCACGAACGCAGTTCGTGAAGGTTCTGCCGGTACTGACGATATTTGTGAATACGGTTGCGAAGGCTCATTGGTCTTACCCCTTTTATTGCCCTCCCTGAAAACGACTATGCTTCGATTTGTATCGATTTAAAACTGCAAATGTTGCAGAGCAGCATTGCTCACGGTGCATAGCGGTATAGGGCCGATATGAGCGGTCGCCGTCAGCTGTCGATGCGGGGCTTTTCATCGACAGATAGTTGCGGCTATACAAGGTGCAAGACTTCCATCTGTTCGGGATAAACCATTGTCACAGCCGGTAACGAACGCTCGAGACAGGCTTGAGGAACGACTGGCGCGTCTGACGGCACGCGATGTAAATGAGCGCGTCTTCGTCAAGCTCTATCCCGAAACTGCCCGCCGCGAGGCTGATGCTGCCGATCGACGCCGGCGCGAGGGCGCGGTTCTCGGACCGCTCGACGGGCGGATTGTGTCGATCAAGGATCTTTTCGACGTCGCTGGCGAGCCGACCCTGGCCGGTTCGGTCATCCGGCGTACCGCCAATCCGGCAATTGCCGACGCTCTCATTGTTGAAAGACTACGTGATGCCGGGGCGGTGATCATCGGCAAGACGATCATGACCGAATTTGCCTTCACTGCTGTCGGCCTGAACCCGCACTATCCGACAGCGCCGAACGCCGTCGATCCGGATCGCGTCGCAGGCGGATCGTCCACCGGCGCAGGCATATCGGTGGTGGAAGACACCAGCGATATCTCCATAGGCTCGGATACTGGAGGCTCGGTTCGTATTCCAGCGGCGCTAAATGGAGTCGTTGGATTTAAACCGACAGCCAAGCGTGTTCCGCTGCAAGGTGCTTTCCCGTTGTCGCCAAGTCTCGATTCCATCGGGCCATTGGCGCGGTCCGTTACCGATTGCGCGATTGCCGATGCTGTTATGGCCGGAGGGACGATACCGGTCCCTGAGGCGATTTCGCTGAATGGACTACGGATAGGTGTGCCACGAGGGCAGCTGCTTGCGGAAATGGAAAAGCCGATTGCCGATGCCTTCGAACAATGCCTGCAGGCTTGCGCAAAAGCAGGAGCGATCATCGCCGATTGTTCGGTTGATGATCTGATCGATGCGTTGGCCAGCGCGACGTCGATCGGTTCTATCGCTGGCATTGAAGCCAGCCGGATTCATGCTGAGTGGCTGCGTGATG
>NZ_JBFUMG010000316.1:0-5172 GCF_054049495.1 Phyllobacterium sp. P5_D12
CCGGTCCGCCAGCCATCCTGCCCGGCGTTTATCAGTGAAGACAGTGCCAACCTCATTGTGACTACGGCTTACCACGAAATGAGTGACGCCATGCACCAAAATGATCCCGGCGCGGGCAAGACCTATCTGGTGGAAGTTGCCGGCAAAGGCCGGTTCGATCCCCCCGTGCGACTGTAGTTTATCGGGCAAGGAACCATTCGTCCGACCCATCGTTACTTCCCTGTAAAACCAAGTGAGCGAGCTACTTTTTGCGGAAGCTGCAAAGCTGCCGAAGGAGTAGTTGTGGCCAACCAGGAGGACGACATGGGATTTTTTTCTAAAGACATCAAGACGATGGACGATCTCTTCGTCCATACGCTGCGTGATATTTACTATGCTGAAAACCAGATCGTGAAGGCTCTGCCCGAAATGATCGACAAGGCCTCCGATCAGGAACTGAAGAACGGTTTCGAAAAACACCTTCAGGAGACCGAGATGCAGATCGAGCGTCTGGAAGAAGTGTTCAAATTGCATGGAGTAGACGTTGCCGGCGTCAATTGCCCAGCGATTGACGGCATTCTCGAGGAAGCCGATGATGTTTCGGGTGAGGTCGATGACGATCAGGTTCTGGATGCTGCGCTCATCGCCGCTGGGCAGGCGGTCGAGCATTACGAGATCACGCGCTATGGTACTCTTGTCGCCTGGGCAAAACAGCTCGGCCGTAACGATTGTGCGGCACTGCTCCAGCAGAATCTCCAGGAAGAAATGAATACGGACAAGGCTTTGACCGCTATGGCTGAAAGCCGGGTCAACGCCGCAGCGGCCTGATCTAGCGCCAGTCTGCAAAAGCCCGCATCAGCCGCTGATGCGGGCTTTTTTATCCCTGCGTCATGTAAATATAACGGTCGAATTTTCTATCGTTCAAGGACCTTGACAAGTCGAGGCCACTGTCATTCTATTGGCGATCCATTATTAGGTACTATATTCCATAATAATGGATCACAATGAAACCATTCGCTAGACGAATAGGGGAACGAAGATGACCAACCGACTGCGTGTTGCGGCAGCTGTAGCTGCATTCGCGATGCTGCCTTCTCTTACGGCGTTCGCACAGGAAACCAAAAGCAAACTGGATGAAGTTCTGGCCCGGGGTCATCTGGTTCTCGGCACTGGCAGCACCAATGCGCCATGGCATTTCAAGAGCGTAGACGACAAGCTTCAGGGTTTTGACGTCGACATGGGTCATATCATCGCCAAAGCTCTGTTTAATGACCCGGACAAGATCGAATTCGTCAATCAATCTTCCGACGCGCGTATTCCAAACATCACAACGGACAAGGTCGATATCACCTGCCAGTTCATGACAGTGACCGGAGAGCGGGCACAGCAGATCGCTTTCACCATTCCTTACTACCGGGAAGGCGTTGGTCTCATGCTCAAGGCCGATAGCAAATATGCCGATTATGCCGCGCTGAAAGCCGCCGGCTCGGCGGTCACGATCTCCGTTCTACAGAATGTCTATGCTGAAAGCATGGTCCATGCAGCCCTGCCGGAAGCCAAGGTCGACCAGTACGAATCCGTTGACCTTATCTATCAGGCTCTTGAGTCCGGCCGGGCAGACGCAGCGGCGACAGATCAGTCGTCGCTTGCGTGGTACATGACCCAGAACCAGGGCCGCTACAAGGATGCCGGCTATGGCTGGAATCCGCAGACCTATGCCTGTGGCGTCAAGCGTGGCGACCAGGATTGGCTGAACTTCGTCAACACTGCGTTGCACGAAGCAATGACCGGTGTTGAGTTCGACTTCTATGCGAAATCGTTCAAAACCTGGTTCGGCAAGGATCTGACGCCTCCGCAAATCGGCTTCCCGGTCGAATACAAGTAACGCGATCACGCTGCGGCTTCGGAAATATCCGAAGCCGTTTCCTTCTCGTTCCGGATAACAGGAACATTATGGGTTATACGCTGAATTTTGCTGCAGTGTGGCGAAGCTTCGATCTTCTGCTCGAAGGGCTGGCGCTCAGCCTTGCCCTGGCCTTTGGTGCAATCCTGATTGGCGCAGCGATTGGCCTGTTCACGGCATTCTGTCTGATATCGAAGAACGGCTTTGCGCGGCGTCCAGCCGGAATTTACGTGACGATCATCCGCAACACACCGATCCTCGTGCTTGTTCTCTTCACCTATTTCGCGCTGCCACAACTGGGTTTCCGGCTGGGCAAGATCGAAAGCTTCATCTTCACGCTCGCACTCTATTCCGGCGCATATCTTGCAGAGGTTTTTCGAGCAGGTCTGCTGTCAATTCCTGTTGGGCTGCGAGAAGCGGGGCTCGCCATCGGCCTTACGGAAATCCAGATTCGGACCTCGATCATCGCGCCGCTGATGTTTCGCAATGTCTTGCCGTCGCTGAGCAGTACAATCATCTCGCTGTTCAAGGATACGTCGCTCGCAGCGGCGATCGCCGTGCCGGAGCTGACGTTCGAGGCGCGCAAGATCAATGTCGAGACCTTCCGTGTCATTGAGACCTGGATCGTCGCCAGCTGCCTCTACGTTATAACCTGCYCGATCCTCGCCGCGCTGATGCGTGCCCTCGAGYGTCGCCTGTCAGTGCCGAGGTGATGTGATGGATATTGCTCATTTCCTCGATATTCTCTGGCTCGCCCGCATACCGATCCTCAAGGGTCTTGGTTTCACCATTTCGATTTCCCTGCTGGCGATTTGCTTTGGCACACTACTTGGAATATTTGTCGGCCTTGCTCTGACCTATGGCGTCCGGCCGCTGCGCTGGATCGTGCGAGGCTATACGGATTTCATTCGCGGTACGCCGGTCCTGGTTCTCGTGCTGGCAAGCTACTATGTGCTCAGCACGATCGGTCTTGATCTCAGCCCGTTTCAGGCCGGCGTATTGGCCCTCGCCGTGTTCTGCAGTTCCCACGTCGGAGAGATAGTCCGAGGAGCGCTTCAAGCCATCCCAAAGGGTCAGACGGAAGCTGCCAAGGCGATCGGCCTGACGTTCCCGCAAACTTTTGCTTATGTGCTCGGGCCGCAAGCGTTGCGCCAGATTCTCCCTGCCTGGGTGAATACGGCCGCAGAAATGGTCAAGGCATCGACATTGCTCTCCATCATCGGCGTTGCCGAGTTGTTGCTGCGTACGCAGGAAATTATCTCGCGATCGTTTCTCAGCCTCGAATTCTATTTCTTCGCCGGCTTTCTCTATTTCATCATCAATTATGCCATCGAGCGTTTCGGCCGGTATGTCGAACGCAAGACCGCTATTCCGTCCTGAGGCGATAACGATGCCAAACCATCTTCTAGAAATCCGCGATCTGCACAAAAGCTACGGCGATGTCGAGGTCCTGAAAGGCGTTGATTGCACTATGGCGCAGGGCGACGTCATCAGCATCATCGGCTCCAGCGGCTCGGGCAAGACTACCATGTTGCGCTGTATCAACATGCTGGAAGAATTTCAGGGCGGCACGATCAGTATCGATGGCGAGGAGATCGGCTACGAGATGGCTGGCGGCCAGCGCCGCCGCAAGAGCGAAAAGGAGATCGCGCGCCAGCGGGCATTGACCGGCATGGCCTTTCAGCAATTCAACCTCTTCCCGCATATGAGCGCCGCTCGCAACGTTATGCTCGGGCTGATGAAGGTGAAGAAGTTGGGCAAAGATGAAGCACGATCCATTGCCGAGAAATGGCTCGATCGCGTTGGTCTGCGCTCACGTGCCGATCATTTCCCCGGCCAGCTTTCTGGTGGCCAGCAGCAGCGCGTGGCAATCGCGCGTGCCATCGCCATGAACCCCAGACTGATGCTCTTCGACGAAGTGACATCAGCGCTCGATCCCGAGCTTGTGAACGAGGTCTTGCAGGTCATCAAGTCGCTGGCTCAGGACGGCATGAGCATGCTGCTCGTCACCCACGAGATGCGGTTTGCTTACGAGGTCTCCAACCGCGTCATCTTCATGAACCAGGGGCGCATCGGTGAGGAGGGGAACCCGCGCGAAATGTTTCACAAGCCGAAGAGCGAACGGCTTTCCGAATTTCTCAAGACATCGAGCTTCGGGGAGCGTTAGCCTCGTTTCCGCCATGCGTCGACTGACCACGCGCCTGGACCAAAAGCCAACAAAGCTAAAAACCCGCCGGCAATGGCGATGTTCTTGTTAAAATTGATCAATTGTTCGAGATTTCCGAAATCGGTATGAAACAAAAGAGCCGTTAGCAAACAAAATCCGGCAAGCGCGACAGCAGCATAGCGGGTCATGAAACCGGCAGCGACGAGAATCCCGCCACCGAGTTCGGTTAGAATGACGAGCGGCAACAGCTTGGCTGAAACGCCGTTGGCCTCCATATAGGCTGCAGTACCGGCATAGTCGGCAATCTTGCCCCAGCCTTCCATGACAAAAATATAAGCAAGAAACAGCCTGGCCAGTAACGCGACTGGGGCCTGAAAACCTTCCATACTATCCTCCGCTAACAACACTTCACGAGGGGGGTGTGTGCCAATAACACCGAAAATGCCCATTCTATTCGAAACAAAAATGAAAAGAGGGTACCGTCCTTGGCTTAAGGCAACTAATGGCCGAAAAAGAACCCGGCTGCATCAAGTATAGCCATCACAACAATCGCTGTGGTCAGGACAATGCCAAGGCCCCGCTCAAAATTGCCGAGCCGATTGGATGTCTGGATCAGCTTGCCATCCCAATAAAGATTGCCGGTTTCTTCATTGATGCCGAACAAGGCACTGCCTTTCAGCGATAATTGCCTTACGTTCCGGGGCCAATGGGATGGCACCGGTTCGCGTGAAAATCGGCCGTTGCGGTGATCGGGAAAGTCAGTCTCTAATCGCATTGAAGGGTCTCCTTGATAACCGGCAACACAACAGGCGGCTGGTTGCAAATCAAGTGGCGCAAACCTTCAATCGCAAGTGTCGGTTAATGCACTGTCAGCAACCGGAACGTGTCAATGAGGATCGCCAGAAAAACGCCGGCCCCGGTGATGATCACGCCATTCAGAAACAGCCGGCTTGCCTTGTCGTAGACGACTTTTTTCAATGACGACGTTTGCAAAAGTAACGCCAGGGAGCGCAGTTGAAAGACGATGCCTATGGCTATGACCACCAGCGTCGGCAGGTCGGTAAGTCTCCACGGTATTGGATTGCTGGCCCACTGCGTAAGGAAGCCCAGGGAAAATGAAAGC
>NZ_JBFUMG010000317.1:0-5158 GCF_054049495.1 Phyllobacterium sp. P5_D12
ATATTAATCTGCAGCAGCCGTGCAGAGACCTGCGACACGAGCCTCTGACTGCGACATTCGGTCCTACAAACGATTTAAGTAGTGAATTGCGCTGCCTTCGGCGCCATTCGTTTTGGCTGAGCAAAACCATGACGTCAAAGACCAGCGAGCGGCTCAAGGCTGAGCCTTTCCCGTTCGTCGGAGTCAAGCCTGGCTTGGCTCGCCTTGCGGTCCAGAGCCCATGATCCAACAGCAACCAGGACGGCAATCACGGCGAGCGCCGATCCAACAAAAGGCAGGTTCTGATAAGACACGCCCCAAGTCAGCGCAGCCCCGCCAATCCAAGCGCCCGACGCATTGCCAACGTTGAACGCTCCCTGATTGAGCGTTGCCGCCAGATTTGGCGCTTCTTCAGCCGTCTCGACCACCCGCATTTGCAGCGGCGGAACGATGATGAAGGTCAGGACACCCCAAATGAAGATAACAACGATTGCAGCAATGGCGTTGCCGCTGACTTCGGCAAAAATTGCGTGGATGAACATGAGCGCGACGAGCGTACCAATGACAGTCGGCATAAGCTTCCAATCGGCAAGTTTTCCGCCGATGATGTTGCCAACCGTCATACCTGCGCCAAAGAGCAGGAGCACCCACGTAACCGCAGATGTCGAAATTCCTGAAACATCAGTCAGGATCGGCTTTATATAGGTGAACACGGCAAAGAGGCCTGCGGATGCCAATGCCGAAATAAGCATGGCCAGCCAGACCTGCAATTTCCCGAGCACCTTGATTTCACTTATAAAGCCCCCACCCTTCTGGTCTTCCTTGGTCGCGGGGACAAGTAGAACGATGGCTATTACAGCAGCAATACCGATCGCCACCACCGCGTAGAACGTTGCGCGCCAACCATAAATTTCCCCGAGCGCAGTTCCTGCCGGCACGCCGAGGATATTGGCAAGCGTCAAGCCTGCAAACATCAATGCGATAGCGCTGGCGCGCTTATGGCGGGGGACAAGATTTGCAGCCACCACTGAACCAATTCCGAAGAAGGCACCGTGGCCGAACGCGGTTACCACTCGTGCAATCATGAGCATCCAGTAATTGGGCGCAATCGCACAGAAGAGATTGCCGACGACAAACAGCATCGCCAATCCGATCAGCACTGATTTACGCGGCAGCGCTGCGGTGGCGATCGCGATGATCGGGGCTCCGATGACAACGCCGAGCGCGTATCCGGTAACCAGCAGGCCCGCACTTGGAATGGACACGCCGAGATCGGCCGCTACTTCCGGTAGCAAGCCCATGATCACGAACTCGGTTGTACCGATACAGAATGAGGCTATGGCAAGGGCAAGAATCGGTAGGGGCATGAGGCGACCGCGCGTCTGGAGGAGGAAGGATGCTGCATAGAGTTGAAATGTTTCACAAATGATTTTTGTGCAACGCAGCAATGCATTTACGCGGGTTCTAGCTGATCGGATATGAAATGCGTTTTAGTTTTGATCTTAGCAAAATCCTCATTCTTCAGATGGACACTCATGTTAATCTAACAGCCAGGTGCTCCATGACCCCTTACTTGCTACCATGCCTAGTGTCGTTCTGCCTGACGTATGTGTTGCTTTATCTCGTGAGCACATACGGCAATTCTCTGTCCGGCAAAAACGGCAAAAGGTGAACCATTATCGGCGCAAAAGTGCTGCGATCTTATGGTTTTGATCCGCAATATTCCATGAGTGCGCGCTTGTTCTGCAACTCTGCATTCATGATGCCTTCAAAGGCGCGGATGTGCCGATCAACTACCCTTTGCGGTAGCGATGTCTCTTCGAGCGATTGCTGATAGCTGCTATATACCAAACTCTTCGGAAACAGGTGATCGCCGCACATTTCGTACGAACCACGAGCCAGGGCAGCGTAAGCGATATAATCGGCATTCCTACGAGTGATGCCGTCTGCAACCATCTCCCGGATGTGAACTTCGAACTTTTCCTTAAACAGGATTTCAGCATAGCTTCCAGCATGAGCAACGCCGGAAAGGGCGACCAGCGCGCCAATTCCAAACACCGCATGTCGTACTTTAATAGTTGTTGCCATTGATCGCTCCCTTCCACTCAGGCCGAGCTCGCAGTGCGCCTGCCACATATAATATCACTGCATGGCAATTACATGGAAAAAACCGTCATCGGCGGAGAGACTGCCAGAGAGCTCGAAGCTTCTTTGGCCATCCCCTATTTGACCACACTTGTAGCCCTCATGCCTCGGGAGATGTATCGGGTCCTGGGTCGCCGCCAGCTGCTGCTACGGCCAGTCTGCGCAAATAGTGCTTCCAGCCCTTTTCGTGGCTGGCCCGTTCCTTCTCGTCTGGCAGTCCGCCATGGGTGAAGCGCACCAATGTTCCCCCGTCCTTCTGGATGAGGTCGATCTCAATCAGGCCTGATCCCGGAGGCACATTCTCGTGGTCTTCCCAACCGAAGCTATAGGCCAGACGGTGGACTGGTATCACTTCCGTGAAATGGCCGCGAGCAGTGTGAGTATCGTTCATGCTGAGGAGATAAATGCCGCCGGGATGCGGATCGACCGTCGCCTTGGTGCCCATCCAGCGCAGAATCTTGTCGGGATCGGTGAGGAAGGCGAAGACTGTTGCTTGCGGGGCTGCGATCTCAATCTCACTGTGAAACGTCTCGGTCATCGGCGATTCCTCCCGGTGCGGCTCGATGTCATTCCAGCTTTGGCGCAATGTAAGGCAATCGAGATTTCGCGCAAGAAACAAAAGCTCGTGACAGCTGCCTGACGTGGCTGCATGATGGCATTATGCAACTGCCGTCCGCTCTCTCCTTTCTAATTGACGAAGCGATTGACGTGCCTGACGGGGACGCCTTCCTGACAGCGCTCACCGCACGGCTCATAGCCGACGGTGTGCCGCTGTCCGGTGGTGCGCTCACCCAAGCCGCGCCGCATCCGGTCATTGAGCGGCGCACCTGGCTGTGGCGCGCCGATACAGGAAGAGTGATAGAAGCACTGGCTTTGGCGAGGCCTGTCGATCTCGAGCCTACCTATGTCGCTCGCAACTGGCTGGCCGGCATCGGCACTGGTGCCGTACAAGAGGATTTCGCCGACAGCCCCTCTGACGGCGCGGTGCTTGCCTGGACCGGAAGCCGGCCGTTCAGCGCGTCCGAATCAGAGCTGCTGCGTGAGGCTGCACGCTTTGCCGCTGCACCGCTTGCCTTGCTGGCCGCGCGTTCGACGCTAACCGCACTGCTAACGACCTACCTCGGCCGGCGCAGCGCGGCGCAGGTGCTGGCCGGCCGTTTGCGGCGCGAGCCCGGTGAGACTATATGGGCGGCCCTGCTTTTTGCCGACCTTCGCGGCTTCACCGAGTTGTCGGAGTCAACAGAGCCGCAGGAGGTAATCGCCGCTCTCGACGCCTGGTTCGACCGCATCGCCGGTGCCGTCCATGCCTTCGGCGGCGAAGTACTAAAATTCATCGGCGACGGCGTTCTGGCGATATTCCCGATCGGGGAGCGCGACGCTCCTGCTGCATGCGACGCGGCATTGCGCGCAGTCGCCGCTGCCTGCGCCGGAATGGACCACCTCCATCGGATTCGCGCTGCACAAGGCGCGCAGCCTCTGTCGTTCGGTATGGCGTTGCATCTCGGCGAGATGCTTTGGGGCAATATTGGAACTGCCGACCGGCTGGATTTCACAGCAATCGGCCCCGCCGTGAATCTCGTGAGCCGACTGGAGGGCCTGTGCCGGCCGCTCGGCCGCACAGTATTGCTCTCCGGCACCTTTGCGGCGGAAACGACGCAGTCACTGATCCCGCTCGGCGAGCAYAGGCTGCGCGGCATCGCTGCCCCGTGCGTGGTGTTTGCGCTGCAATAGTCAGCGGTCCCCAAAGGGAATTATCTACTTGAAATCACTGAGGGAAAAGTGGCGCGAGTGACGGGGCTCGAACCCGCGACCTCCGGCGTGACAGGCCGGCACTCTAACCAACTGAGCTACACCCGCGCACTTTCGTACCGCACTATTTGTACGGCGTGAGCGGTCGTTTAAGGGGTTCGCGGGGGTGTGTCAAGCACAACTGGAGAGGAAAGATGCGATTATGAAAAACTCATCCGACAAATCATAAAAGTGTCGCATCCCCTCTTGCCAATATCAGCGGAAACGCATAAACGCTCCGGAACRCACCCTTTGCGAAGGGCGATTAGCTCAGTTGGTAGAGCGCTTCGTTTACACCGAAGATGTCGGGAGTTCGAGTCTCTCATCGCCCACCATTCCCCCATCAATATACATTTTGATATCCAACGCGCAGGCTCGCCACCATAGGCATTGTGCCGCGTGCGCGCGTCGCGGACCGCGTCATTGGTACGAATGAAAAAGGCCGGGCAATTTCTTGCCCGGCCTTTTCCTTCAACGCTGTTTAATGAGCGATTTGAGCGCCCGCGTCATCCTCGACGACCGAAGACGGCACGTGGGCTGGCTCGGTCCATTCGATTGGCTCCGGCTGGCGTACCAATGCGTGCTTGAGCACATCGTTGGCGTGGCTGACCGGAATGATCTCAAGGCCGTTCTTCACGTTGTCCGGAATCTCCACCAGATCCTTGGCGTTCTCTTCCGGGATCAGAACYGTCTTGATGCCACCGCGCAGCGCGGCGAGCAGCTTCTCCTTCAGACCACCGATGGGCAACACCCTGCCCCGCAGCGTGATCTCGCCGGTCATGGCGATATCCTTGCGGACTGGAATGCCCGTCAGTATCGATACGATGGCTGTGACCATCGCAACGCCGGCTGATGGACCATCCTTCGGCGTCGCACCTTCCGGCACGTGCACGTGGATGTCGCGACGATCGAACAGTGGCGGCTCGACGCCGAAATCGATGGCACGCGAGCGGACATAGGATGCCGCTGCCGAGATCGATTCCTTCATCACGTCGCGCAGATTGCCTGTTACCGTCATGCGACCCTTACCGGGCATCRTGACACCTTCGATGGTCAGCAACTCGCCGCCCACTTCGGTCCAGGCGAGGCCCGTGACAACGCCAACCTGGTCTTCGCCATCGATCTGTCCAAATCGGAATTTCTCAACCCCGAGATATTCATCGATGTTTGCATCCGTAACCTTCACCGACTTCTTCTGAGTCTTCATGATTTCGGTGACGGCCTTGCGAGCCAGCTTCATCAATTC
>NZ_JBFUMG010000318.1:0-5145 GCF_054049495.1 Phyllobacterium sp. P5_D12
GACTTATCACGCAGGTCGGGTTGTAGCGCGCGATTATCTTCGCAAGCGCGGCAAGCGTCGTCGCCGTGTCGTATGGCGGCAGYAGCATGCCGCGCCGGGCAAATGACGAGCCCTTTTCAAAATGCAGGTCCGAGACAACGAGGATGCGGTCACTTTCGAGATAAAGTGCACCCGACGGATCGCAAACACCGCTGTGCCCGGCGACAGTCACTTCGGCTGCACCATGCAAGGCTGTCTTGATCGTCTGAAACACCGGCGTCATTTATGATCCATCATTTCCCGGGTCAGTTCGTCGGCGATCTCTTCCAGAAGCGTCTCATGCGCTTCACCGGGGACACGTTCCTTGCCTATCTCCATCATAACGGGAACGGCAAAAGGCGAGATCTGGTCGAGGTTCTTGTGAACGATATGACCCTTGATTCGGCTTAGCATATCGCTCAAACGCCGAATGTCGAGAAGACCCGTTGCAGCATCGGCGCGCGTCGCCTTAATGAGGATGTGATCGGGCTCATGCTCACGCAGCACGTCGTAGATCAGATCGGTGGAAACCGTCACTTGCCGTCCGGATTTTTCCTGTCCGKGATGACGCTTTTCCACAAGCCCGGAGATAAGCGCGCAATTGCGGAAGGTGCGCTTCAGCATGAAACTCTCCGAAAGCCAGGTTTCGAGATCGTCCCCCAGCATATCCTCGTCGAAGAGCTCCGAAAGCGGCAATTCGCCATTTTTGAACATCCGCCCCATGTCGCGCAGGCCCCAGATCGATACGGCATAGTCGGTGGCGATAAAGCCAAGGGGCCTCGCCTTGGCGCGTTCCAGCCGCCGGGTGAGCAGCATTCCGAGCGTCTGGTGTGCCAGCCTGCCCTCGAATGGATAGATCACCATGTAGGATCGCTCGCCGCGCGGGAAGGTTTCGACAAGCAGGCTGCCTGGCTGCGGCAGCACGGATTTTTCCTTCTGGATACGCAGCCAGTCGCTGACCTGGTCAGGCAAGGCGCCCCAACGGGCGGGATCAGCCAATATACCGCGAACCTGATCTGCGAGATAAGTGGTCAGAGGGAACTTGCCGCCCTCATAGGACGGTATCTTGGCGTCGAATCCTTCAGCGTTTGTGACAATGCATTCGTTCTCGCGAATTCCCTCGAAGCGCAGCACGCGGCCAGAAAAGAAGAAGGTCTCGCCCGGACTGAGCGACTCGACGAAATACTCCTCTACCTTGCCGAGCACCGGCCCCCCACGCACATTGCCGCCCTTGCCGCGCTGGCGGGTGAGTCGCACGTTGAGGCTCGGCGCTTCGATAATGGTGCCGACATTCAACCTGTACTGCTGGGCAAAGCGCGGATGCGTCACACGCCAGGTACCATCCGCCGTCTGCTTGATTTTGGCGAAGCGTTCATAGCTTTTCAGCGCATACCCGCCGGTCGCAACGAAATCGACGATGCGATCGAAGGTCTCGCGTGGCAGCGCCGCATAGGGCAGGGCGGTGGTGACTTCAGCGTAGAGATCGTCTGCGCGGAACGGCTCGGCGCAAGCCATGCCGAGCACGTGCTGTGCCAGCACGTCCAGCGAACCGTCACCCAGTGGCGGGGTATCCTGCGCGCCGATATAATTGGCGTCCAGCGCCGCCTGACATTCCATCACCTCGAAGCGATTGGCCGGAACGAGGATCGCGCGCGAGGGTTCGTCCATGCGGTGGTTGGMKCGGCCGATGCGCTGCGCSAGSCGGCTSGCGCCCTTGGGCGCSCCGACATGMAYGACGAGATCGACATCRCCCCAGTCGATGCCGAGATCGAGCGTCGACGTCGCGACCACGGCCCGCAAAGCATTGGCCGCCATGGCCTGCTCCACTTTGCGGCGCTTGCCAACATCGAGCGAGCCGTGATGCAGCGCGATCGGCATATTGTCGTCATTCGCCATCCAAAGATCGTGAAACAGCCGCTCGGCCTGGCTGCGCGTGTTGACGAAGATCAGCGTCGTGCCATGCCGCTTGATCGCATCGTAGATGCCAGGCAGCGCATAGACAGCCGAATGCCCGGCCCACGGCACGTGATCGTCCGATTCCAGAATGGTGATGTGCGGTTTTGCACCGCCTTCCACCGTGACAAGACTGGCCATTGGTGCATCGCTGGTCTGCGGCAGGAGCCAGCGCCGCAACCCATCCGGGTCGGCGACAGTGGCGGAAAGTCCTATCGTCTGCACGCCGGGTTGCAAGCGCCGCAGCCTTGCCAATCCAAGAGACAAAAGGTGACCCCGCTTGGACGTAACGAGGGAATGCAACTCATCGAAGATCACATAGCGCAGATCCTCGAAGAAGCGCCCGGCATCCTTGGCCGCGATCAGAAGTGCCAGCTGTTCGGGCGTCGTCAGCAATATATCCGGCGGCGCCAGTTTCTGCCGCTGCCGTTTATAGGCGGGCGTATCGCCGGTGCGCGTCTCGAGCGAGATATCGAGACCCATCTCCGAGATGGGCTTTTCGAGGTTGCGATGGATATCGACAGCCAGCGCCTTCAGCGGCGAGATATACAGCGTATGGATACCGCGGCTCGACGCATTGCTCTTGCCGCGTTGCGCCAGGTCGACCAGTGCCGGCAGAAATCCAGCCAGCGTCTTGCCCGCGCCTGTCGGCGCTATCAGAAGGGTCGAATTTCCCTGTTCCGATTCCTGCAACAGTGCAAGTTGATGGGCGCGCGGCAACCAGCCCTTCGACTGAAACCAGTTCAGGAAGGACGGCGGCAGAAGAGGGGTGCCAATCTCGGCCAGGGGTGATTTGCTGGTACTCACTGCAGCGAATGTAGTTGCGCGGCCTCAAAGCGCCAAGACATTGTTTGTCAGGATTGCGCGGAGCCAAATGCGGCCTATGTTCGTTAGGTGGTAAAACCGAGGAATGTCTTGCTGAAACGTCCCGAAGCTCTGCTGTGTTCAACACCTGCCGGCCTCTATTCCCCGGCCGGTGATTTCCATATCGATCCCGTTCGTCCCGTCGATCGCGCTCTGATCACCCATGGCCATTCCGACCACGCCCGCTCCGGTCACCGCAAGGTGATGGCAACGCAGCAGACGCTCGACATCATGGGCTTGCGCTATGGCGCGAATTTCGCCGGCGAAACACAGGCCGCAGACCTCGGCAAATCCATCGAGATCAATGATGTCAGCGTGAGTTTTCACCCGGCCGGCCATGTGCTCGGATCGGCGCAGATCGCTGTAGAGAAGGACGGCATGCGCATCGTCGCCTCCGGCGATTACAAGCGCCGCGCCGATCCAACATGCCTCGGTTTCGAACCCGTCGCCTGCGATGTCTTCATCACCGAAGCCACCTTCGCGCTGCCGGTCTTCCGCCATCCGGACAGCCGCGACGAGATCGCCAAGCTTTTGAAATCCGTCGAGCAGTTCCCAGAGCGCTCGCATCTCGTCGGCGCCTATGCGCTCGGCAAGGCACAGCGGGTCATCCGTATGCTGCGCGATGCCGGCTATGACCAGACCATCTATATCCACGGTGCCCTTGAGAAACTCTGCGGCTACTACCAGTCGCAGGGCATCGATCTCGGAACTTTGGCACCGGCGACCACCGAGACAGGCAGCGTGCAGGATTTCGCCGGCGCTATCGTCATCGGGCCGCCTTCGGCCTTTCTCGATCGCTGGGCGCGGCGTTTTCCCGATCCGGTCTCGTGCTTTGCCTCGGGCTGGATGCGAATCCGCCAGCGGGCGCGCCAGGGCGGTGTCGAACTGCCGATCATTCTTTCCGACCATTGCGACTGGGACGAGTTGACCGCCACGATCACCGAGCTTGGACCGCGCGAGGTCTGGGTCACGCACGGACGCGAGGAAGCCTTGGTGCGCTGGTGCGAGCTGAACGATTTTGCGGCGCGACCGCTGCATCTCGTTGGCTACGAAGACGAGGGCGATTGATGGAGGAATTCGCCCAACTCCTTGATCGGCTGGTCTTGACCCCCGCGCGCAACGGCAAGCTCACGCTGCTTGTCGATTATTTTCGCGATACGCCTGATCCGGATCGCGGCCTGGCGCTTGCCGCCATCACCGGCGATCTCAACATCGCCAATGTCAAGCCTGCGATGCTACGCGCCTTGATTGCCGAGCGTATGGATGAGCAGCTTTTCGCTTATTCCTACGATTACGTCGGCGATCTCGCCGAAACCATCTCGCTGGTCTGGTCAACGGATGAACCGCTGCGTGCCAATGCCGTGCCGACGCTCGGCGATGTCGTCACTTCTCTGGAGCATGCCTCGCGCAGCGACGCGTTAAGGCTTGTCGAGAAATGGCTGGACCAGCTCGATGCATCTGCCCGGTATGCGCTGCTGAAGCTCGTCACCGGTGGCATGCGCATCGGGGTTTCAGCCCGGCTTGCCAAGCAGGCGCTGGCACAATTCGGCGAAGTCGATGTTACAGAGATCGAAGAGCTATGGCATGGCCTGAAGCCGCCCTACCAACCGCTATTCGCCTGGTTGGAGAAGACTGCCGACAAGCCGGAAAGCCTTGGCCTGGCGCCATTCCGCCCGGTCATGCTGTCGACACCGCTCGAAGAACCGGACTATGCCAGAATCAATGCGGAGGACTACGCCGCCGAGTGGAAGTGGGATGGCATTCGCGTGCAGTTGACCGCCGAGGGCGGAAGGCGTCGCATCTATTCACGCACCGGCGATGATATCTCCCATGCCTTTCCCGACATTGCCGATTTCATGAGTTTCGAAGGCACCCTCGACGGCGAATTGCTCGTTGCGCGCAGCGTCGATGCCGCTATCGAGATCGGCGCTTTCGGCGACCTGCAGCAGCGCCTCAACCGCAAGACCGTCTCGGCCAAGCAGCTGGAAAGCCATCCTGCCTTTGTCCGGCTCTACGATCTGCTTTTTGACCGCAAGGAGGATATCCGCGCATTTCCATTTGACGAACGGCGCACCCGCCTCGAATCCTTTGTCAAACACCTGGAACCAACGCGCTTCGATCTTTCACCGCTGGTTCCTTTCGAAAACTTCGAGGACCTCGTCGAACTGCGCAAGAACCCGCCGCATCCGATCATCGAAGGGCTGATGCTGAAGCAGCGCTCGTCGGCCTATGTGCCGGGCCGGCCGAAAGGTCCGTGGTTCAAATGGAAGCGCGATCCCTTCATCATCGATGCTGTGCTCGTCTATGCCC
>NZ_JBFUMG010000319.1:0-5142 GCF_054049495.1 Phyllobacterium sp. P5_D12
GGCCATCTTTTCGGATACAAGGAGCAAAGGCGAAGGAAATGTTTATCCATTTTCAAGTCCTTTGCGACGATGTTGCCGGAAAGATGGACCATATCCTCCGGACGCCGAAACGGCTGCAAGCTGCAGTGTCGAACCGTTCGGCCGGGGGAAAGACTCCGCCCTTCACGCTTCTCCTCGCATCTTCTTGCCGTTTCAGGCGCCATTTCTACCAGATTCATGAGTTTACGACCTAACGTTCGTTGCAAGCAGGGAGGTACGGCCATGTGGATCAATCTGACTGACGTCAATGGCGATCACATTACACTTAACTTCGCTCACGTCGTCTCTTTCAACCCGTATGGAACAGGGACCCACATTGTGACAACCACGGCGGGGCTAACGTTCTTCGTGAAGGAAACCACCGAAGAAATTCAGCACAAAGTCGGAATTACGACCAGTTAGGCAAATAGGTACTGAACTGGCGGCCGGTGAAGAGAGGAGGCAGTGGGGGCTTTGTAGCCGCTCGTTGCCTTCAAGATTATAAAGAAAATCACTCTTCCGTGCGTTGCCCAAACTCCACAATTGGTATTTATATTGTGAACACGCGCGGGTTGTCCTTGCCTTTGTCACATTTGTCGCTCAATTGCGTCAGCGAGTTACCGGCATTGCACTATTCGATTGCCGGACCGGGAAGGCCTTCGGGTTGGTGTCTTCCACGATGCAATCTGCATGATCTGCTCATGCATTGGTAACGCACATGCCAACAGGTGAAATGGGTTCCGGATACAGATGATACGCTTGATCGGATATTTTTTCGGAATCGGCACTGTCATGGCGCTTCTGGGAGCGGGCGCCGTCGCGCTTTACGTTGTCAACATGTCGAAAGACTTGCCTGACTACGAAGTGCTGGCGAAGTATGAGCCGCCGGTCATGACACGTATTCACTCGTCCGACGGTTCGTTGATGGCTGAATTCGCGCGCCAACGCCGGCTCTATTTGCCGATTCAGGCCGTTCCCGATCGCGTCAAGGCAGCGTYCATCTCGGCAGAAGACAAGAACTTCTATCAGCATCCCGGTGTGGATATTGCCGGTCTTACCCGTGCCGTCATCACCAATGTCCAGAATTGGGGCTCACGCCGCCCGGTTGGTGCATCGACGATTACGCAGCAGGTGGCCAAGAACTTCCTCCTGAGCAACGATCAGACCATCGGGCGCAAGGTCAAGGAGGCGATTCTTTCCTTTCGCATCGAGCAAGCCTATTCCAAGGATCGTATCCTCGAACTCTATCTGAACGAAATTTTCTTCGGCTTGAACTCCTATGGTATCGCCGGGGCTGCGTTGACCTACTACAACAAATCGGTCAATGAACTGACCGTAGCCGAAGCAGCTTACCTCGCAGCACTGCCCAAGGGGCCATCGAATTACCACCCGTTCCGGCAGCCGGATCGGGCCGTCGAACGCCGTAACTGGGTGATCGACCGCATGGCTGAAAATGGCTATGTGACCGCCGAGGAAGCAAAAGTAGCCAAGGCGGAACCGCTTGGCGTCACGCCGCGTCACACCGGAAATTATCTCTTTGCTTCTGAATATTTCACGGAAGAAGTCCGGCGTCAGATCATCGCCCGCTATGGTGAAAATGCGCTTTACGAGGGCGGCCTGTCGGTTCGCACAACGCTCGATCCGAAAATGCAGGTGCAGGCGCGCGCAGCGTTGCAGCACGGCCTGTTCAAATACGATGAAGCGCGAGGCTATCGCGGCGCCTACAAGACCATTTCGACGAACGGCGACTGGGGCATTCCTCTTTCAGAGATAAAAGCGTTTTCCGATGTCCCCGACTGGCAGTTGGCCGTCGTTCTTGAGGTGACGCCAGAGCAGGCGACAATCGGGCTCCAGCCGGAGCGCGACGCATCGGACAAGCTGGTCACCGAACGCAAGAAGGGCACCATCGCAGCGGCGGATGTCAAATGGGCATTCCGCCTGCTCAACGACGAAAAGCGCACCACTGCCAAGTCGCTGGAGAGCGTTTTCAACGTCGGTGACGTGATCTTCGTTCAGAAGAAAGAGGGCAGCGACACGGAATTCGATCTGCATCAGGTGCCGAAAATCGAAGGCGGCGCGGTGGCGATGGATCCGCATACGGGGCGCGTGCTTGCGATGGTCGGCGGCTTCTCCTTTGCCGAATCCGAATTCAACCGGGCAACGCAGGCAATGCGTCAGCCGGGCTCGTCTTTCAAACCTTTCGTCTACTCCGCCGCGCTCGACAACGGCTATACACCGGCTTCGGTGGTGCTTGATGGGCCAATCTCCATCGATCAGGGCGGCAGTCTTGGAATCTGGGCGCCGAAGAACTACGGCGGTAAATTCGCGGGGCCGTCGACATTGCGTTACGGTATCGAGCAGTCGCGTAATCTGATGACTGTGCGACTGGCCCAGGACATGGGCATGAAGCTTGTGGCCGAATATGCCGAGCGGTTCGGCATTTACGACAAGATGCTGCCGGTTCTCGCTATGGCGCTCGGCTCCGGCGAAACGACGGTACTGCGGATGGTCACGGGTTACTCGATCATCGCCAATGGCGGTCGCAAGATAACCCCGTCGATGATCGACCGGATACAGGACCGCTACGGCAAGACGATTTTCAAGCATGACGAGCGCAAGTGCGATAATTGTTCGGCGGACGAGTGGAAGAACCAGCCGGAACCCGAGCTGATCGACGATCGTGATCAGGTGCTCGATCCGATGACCGCCTACCAGATCACGTCCATGATGGAAGGTGTGGTTCAGCGCGGCACTGCGACGATCCTGAAAAGTCTTAACCGACCAATAGCCGGCAAGACCGGAACCACCAACGATGAAAAAGACGCCTGGTTCATCGGCTTCACGCCGGATCTCGTCTTCGGTGTCTACCTTGGGTATGACAATCCTTCCCCTATGGGCCACGGTTTTACCGGTAGCGGTCTCGCGGCACCAGTGTTCAAGGACTTTGCTGAAGCTGCGCTTCAGGGGCAGCGCTCCGTCGATTTCCGCGTACCGGAAGGCATGGCGGTCCTCCCGATCGATCGCAAGACAGGCATGCGAGCATCGCCTGGTGGTCCAAATGTGATCATGGAAGCCTTCAAGCCGGGTACAGGACCTGCCGACAGCTATTCTGTCATCGGTATGGATACGTTCTCCGAGGGCTCGCCCGTCGGCGTGCAGTCTCCGAACGTCAACCGGGCGATACAGGGCGGAGGCGGCGGCCTGTTTTAACCGCTTTGCTGCCRAGCATTCGCTGAAAACCTCAAGACTTTACATCGCGCGGACCAGTCAATATGGTCCGCCGAAATTTGAGCATAGAGAAGGAACGGATTGCCGATGCGCGCCGAAATCGAGACCTTAGTCGATGAGATCAAGCAGGCCATAAGCCTGCTGAGGAGGCATCTTTGACTGGGATACGTCAATCAAACGCCTGGGCTATCTGAATCAGCTTGCCGAAGACCCTGCACTCTGGAACGACGCGCAGGAAGCACAGAAGCTGATGCGTGAACGCCAGCAGCTGGAAGACGGCATCAATTCGATTCGCACGCTGACGCAGTCTCTCGATGACAATGTCGAACTCATCGCCATGGGCGAGGAGGAGGACGACAAGTCAATCGTAACCGAGGCGGAAGAGAATATCCGCGCCATCAAACAGGAAGTCGATCGTCGCCAAATAGATACGTTGCTCTCTGGCGAAGCCGACGCAAACGACACGTATCTGGAAGTACATTCCGGTGCCGGCGGTACGGAAAGCCAGGACTGGGCGAATATGCTCCTGCGCATGTATACGCGCTGGGCAGAGCGCAAGGGCATGAAAGTCGAGCTGCTCGAAGTCCACAATGGCGAAGAAGCTGGCATCAAATCTGCCACCATCCTGGTCAAAGGGCACAATGCTTACGGCCTCTTGAAGACGGAATCCGGTGTACACCGGCTCGTGCGTATTTCGCCCTACGATTCCAATGCACGCAGGCACACGTCGTTTTCGAGCATCTGGGTCTACCCGGTCGTCGATGACAATATCGATATCGCCGTAACGGAAGCAGATGTGCGCATCGATACGTATCGCGCATCCGGTGCAGGTGGTCAGCACGTCAACACGACCGACTCGGCGGTTCGTATCACGCATATCGCCACGGGTATTGTCGTGCAGTGTCAGGCAGAACGTTCGCAGCACAAGAACCGCGCGACGGCCTGGTCGATGTTGCGCGCGCGTCTGTACGAGGCGGAAYTGGAAAAGCGTGAACAGGCCGCGGATGCGATTTCAGCGTCCAAGACCGATATCGGCTGGGGACACCAGATCCGCTCCTACGTGTTGCAACCCTATCAGCTGGTGAAGGATCTGCGCACCGGGGTTGAAAGCACAAGCCCGCAGGATGTGCTCGACGGCGATGTCGATATGTTCATGGAGGCCGCTCTGGCCCACCGCGTGCACGGATCGGATGTCGAAGTCGAAGACATCGCGTGATCTTGGTTGCAGCCTGACGTTAAAATCTAAAGTTCGGCTGYCAGCTTTCGGCCGATCGCCAGATACCCGACAGGGTTGACCGCACTGCCGTTTCTGCGAACTTCATAATGCAGATGAGGGCCCRTCGAGCGGCCGGTGCTGCCAACCTTGCCGATCGTATCGCCAAGTTTCACGCGCTGGCCGGCGCTTACGAGAATCTGGCTCAAATGGCCATAACGCGTTGTAAGTCCGTTGCCGTGGTCGACTTCGACCATATTGCCATAGCCGCCATTGTAGTCGGCGGCGGTCACCGTTCCGTTGGCCGTGGCATGGACCGAGCTTCCAGATATGGCGCGAAAATCCATACCGGAATGAAACGCGATCATCCCAAGAAGCGGGTCCGCGCGTGAACCAAACGGGCTCGAAACCGGCATGCCGGGAACCGGATTGGCGATAGGAATGGATTTTGCGAGGCTCTTGGCGCTCTCGAGCCGCTGTACCGCCTCATCCAGATCGGCAAATTTTGTGTCGAAACCGGACGTCGGATTTGTGCTTGCCAGCAGCAATGGTCCACCCGTACCGGCATTCTCATCGTCAGCAACAGGTTTCACGCCGGTCGCAACCAGGGCTTCCATAATCCTGTCGGCGCTCTCATTGGCGGTGTTGGAGAGCTTCTGCATTTGCTGAGTCTGACGGATTTC
>NZ_JBFUMG010000320.1:0-5140 GCF_054049495.1 Phyllobacterium sp. P5_D12
GGGCTCCTCGAATGTCTTCAATAGGGCGGGCCACTTCACTTTGTTTGACTGCTTGCTCATTTTCCCTCGGTGTGTAGCTAAGTCCCTGCCCCACGATCGGGCCGGAACGTGGAACTATTGCATCATCCCGGCCCGAAATCTTGCTATGACGGCAGCTCGCGGCCGTCTTTTTCAGCTTGTTCCAGGGTATCATGGAGTTGTCCGGCCAGTTCCTTCATGTGGTCTAGGCATTCCCCGAGGCTACCGGCAAGGCTTGTTGTCGTTCCCGGCCCATCGTAGCCATTTTCATGTTCCTCGCGGCTGCGGCGCATACATCGATAAGCGCGAGGATTGTGTACGACTGGTCGAGGGTCTGCGTGGTTACAGCGCTCATGACCTGTCCTCATCCGCTGACCGGAACTCATCGATCTTTTCCATGCCGGCAACGATGGTGTTGTTGCCGAGATGTAGCAGCGCGGTCATTGCCTTGCGCTCTTCGCGCTGACTGAGCCCGTTTGCAGCCATCCAAGCCGCCTCGAATAGATCCCGCGCCTGGGTGAGATCATCACACGCGTCCAATAGCGTGCTGTTCTTCTCCCGATCGACAACGGGCCGCGTTTCGCCGCGGTCGCGCTGCGCAAGCTCTAGCGCGTCATGACCCGACTGCACGAGCGTCTGCACCAGCTTCAGTGTGCGAGCGATATTTTCGATCTCTGTCTGATTTGCTTCGGCCGATCCGCTGAGCTTTTCCACCGCGTCGATAGTTATCCCAATGAGGGCCATAGCGTCATAGCTGCCTGTAATTGCGGCGTCGGAAATGTTGGTCATGACTGCACCTCAACTTTACGAGTAGCATCGTCAAATGTCTTTTCGAGGCGAACAGCTCTCTCAACGACATCATTCCAAGCAAAACATGCCATTTTCAAATCATAGGCGTCCGGTGGCGATACCGGGCCATCAGTCATCTCGTCGAGCATATCCGCCAAAATTTTCGACATGCATGTGAGCCCATTTATTTCCTGCTGGATACGTCCAACGGCGTCGGCGGTAATCGTCTTTGTAGGCAAACCTTCGGCGGTGGCCGGAATCAATGTTTTCGGCATTTTCTTATCTCCTAGTAAGAAATTCGTAACAGTGATACGATAATCTCGAATTTAACTATTCGTCAATTAAAATCGTAACGGTGTTCGGAAATGATCGATTTGCAGTGCAGAATGGCGCGCGCGGCGTTGGGGCTCGGAGTCCGAGAGTTGGCAAAACTCGCGGATGTTTCCCCCGACACGATCGCGCGGCTTGAGCGCGGCGAAAAGCTCAAAGATGAAACGGTGTTGATCATCGCCGCCGCCTTAGAAGACGCCGGCGTTATCTTCGTAGCTGAGAACGGCGAAGGCCCCGGCGTGCGGCTTAAGAAAAAATAACGTCTAGTACCTGGCGGTTTCCTTCTCTTCTTCGTTGGATAGCCCCAATTTTCCGCTCCGTCCCTTGATGGTTCGGAATCGGCCTTTTCCAACCCATACTCCCGATCGAAGAAAGCAATCACAGTAGGCCAATACCGCCGCCGATTGTACAAATCGGTCTTTGGCGGGAAACGGTTCGCCTCAAGCTTCTGGACGGCGTCTTTGAATTCTTGGGTGGTGACTCCCAACGCTTTAGCTACTTCAGCATCGGTTTTGAATAAGGGAAAATCTACCATCGCATATCTCCATCGTCTGCGGGTCCACCGATCACGAACATTTTGCCGAGCGTGCAGTCTTCATCGAAGTAAGCCTTCACGGCCGGCATGTACCTGTAGTTCGGAAAGTGTTCGTCGCGTTTCGGAAAGCCACTCCGCTCCATCACTTGGAACAGCACTTCGATCCCTTGCTCGCGAAACCCCAGTACCTTCGCGATCTCCGCATCTGTCATGAAGAATTTTTGTGTCATCGGCATCTCCTGGCTATTGAATGTGCGACCATCGATTTGAAACGGGCACACAGCCAACATAGGAGGAGTCATAAACTGACGTATATTCGAAAGCGTCACTCGCGAGCAGATCGATGACGAGTCTGATTTTGTGATAGTTCTTGTTCCGCCGCAAAAAGGTACAGTCGCCGAGAGCCTTCCATCCTGACGCGATGCTTTGGCTGTACCCGCACCTCATCGGGATTCCACTAAGGGTGTCTCATCCGGTACTTGAATTAGCGGTGGCTCCGTCAATGGCCGTACTGGTCCTGGCTTATCAGGGTCGTGGATAGGCGGATCGTCCGGCAGTGGCGGATGCGGTTCTGGCTCTGGGACAGGTATTGGATCATTCATATCGATTCCTCCTCGTTATGAGCTCTTAACTGTCTAACGCAAGGCAATGTTCCGCCAGCTAAAACGCGAGTAAGGCGTCGAACTCAGCCCAAGCTGTTTTGATCGGCCTTCTATGATCCTGCTGTAGACATTGGCTGCGCCGGTCTCTTTCGCTGCCTCAGAAGGCGCACAAGTAAGTTCCGTCTGCGCTTGCGTTTGCCAAGATCGATATCGCTCACAAGCTTTGCGCCGCCCTCGCGCCGCTCCAATGTGATCTTGCGAGTATGGAAGGCCTCCAGCTCGGCTCGATGCGCTACGCTAATGAGCGTGACCTCGGGCAATTCGTGGATGAGCATCTCCATCATCCTTTCCTGGCTCTTCTCATCAAGTGCTGAGGTTGCTTCATCCAGCACGATGATATCGGGAGTGTGCAACAGGAGGCGCGCGAACGCGAGCCGCTGTTTTTCGCCACCCGACAGGGTCTGGTCCCATGGCGCGTCTTCTTCGATCTTGTCTTTCAGGTAATCGAGTCCCACCTTGCCGAGGGCGCCATTTATTTTTTTCAACGTCCAGTTATCGGCGGCGGCAGGATAGGCGACCGCACGGCGAAGCGTCCCCACGGGGATGTAAGGCCGTTGCGGTAACATAAACAATCGTCTGTCGGCGTGGAAATTGACACTGCCGTCACCCCACGGCCATAGACCTGCGACAGCCCGTACCAGCGTGCTCTTGCCTGAACCGGATTCGCCGGCCACGAGCACCCGCTCGCCTGGTTCGATCACGACCTCGGTTTCCTTGACGACGGCGGTACCGTCGTCAAGCGACACTGAGAGATTGTTCAAGCTCAGCACCGCGTCGCCTTCAGTTTCGCCGCGCCTGATGCGTCCGAAAGCATCGCTCTGTTCCGCGCGCTCGAGCCCGTCGAGCGACATCATCAGCGAGGCGATGCGCCGTGCACAGGCGTTCCAATCAGCGAGACGGGGGTAGTTGTCGACCAGCCATCCGAACGCGCCTTGCACGATGGCAAAGGCAGAGGCGGCCTGCATTACCTGTCCAAGTGTCATGCTGCCTTCAAGAAATTTCGGAGCGCAAAGCAAAACCGGCACGACCGGCGCAAACAGGCTCGACCCCTGCGAAACCAGCGCTGTACGCATGTGCTGGCCTGTAAGAAGCGCCCATCGCCCGAGCACGTTGGCGAACTTTTTGTCGATGCCGCTACGCTCCTCCTTCTCGCCGCCAAGCAATGCGATACTCTCGCCGTTTTCCCGCACGCGCGTCAACGTGTAGCGAAATTCGGCTTCCGCTTGATTTTTTTCCTCGGAGAGATGAACGAAATGGCGGCCAATGACCGCCATCGAGGTGGACGTGATCGCGGCATAGAGTACCGCGGTGATGACGAGGAAACCGGGAACAGTGACGGTCGAACCTGCGATCGTCAGGGTGAGTGCCCCGCCGATGGTCCAGAGCACCACGATGAAGGTCGAGGCCGACAGAAATGCAGAGATGACACCAGCGATGAAATCGACAGGCGATTCGGTGGCAATCCGCAAATCCTCCGCGATGCGGGCTTCGGGGTTCGTGTGGTCGCCGCCGACTAGGTTCAACTGATAGTAACGGCCGTTTGCGAGCCATCGCGCGATAACTGCCGTCGTGAGCCAAGAACGCCAGCGGCGCTGAATCGTCATACGAAGGAAGACTTGTGCAACGACAAGGCTTCCGCTTCCGAGCACGAGCGGCACGAAAACGGCACTGAGGAAATAGACGGTGCTGGCATTGCGTTGCTCAATTGCATCGAAAATTGCGCGGTTCCAGACATTGATCCCATACTGGAAACCAACATTGATACATATCAGGATCGAAAGCCCGATTGAGCACAGCCAAGCGAGCCTGTCGCCACCGCGCCCCCAGTAACCGCGAGCGCTGATCCAGAAACGTCTCAGCAAGTATCTCTTGCGCGCTTGCTCGGCCTCTTCAGGTGTCAGTTCTGGATCCGGATGGATTAAATCCGGCGGCGCGCCCTGGTCATCGGCCTCAGACGCGACTTCGACAGTCGATACCTTTTCCTGGCGCGACTTTTTGGTGTCACGTGGTTTTGCCCTATCGATGGATTTCGGCTTGATTTTGGCCCCGGACATAAAGGCAATAACGGCTTGAAGAACAAAAAGTTTCATGATGTCCGCTCCATATCCAGCTGCCAACTGCCAAGGTTTTTCTTCCGTTCCAGTGTTCGCAACAGCCGCGCAAAGGCCACGGGAAACATTGTCGTTGTCCGGCTTTGCTGTCCGTCGCTCTAGGCTCGTCCGACGTGGAAGGCAAAGCTGACAGGCAAACGTGATCGCAGGTGCGCCGTTCCGGTGTCAGGCTTCAGTCTGATTTGGGCCGGTTCAGGATCGGACGAAAGTCTGATGCAGAAACGGCAAAGGTCTGAAATCCGTTGGCAAATTGCCACCGGTGGAACAAAGCTGAGGACCATAAGTTGTGGCAGCCGAAGGGAACGGTTCCACAAGGGAGAGTAATCATGAAACGAATCTTGCTTGCCACAACCGTGATGTTTGCGGTGTCTTGTGGCGTCTACGCGCAGGATGCCGTTGTGGTTGAGGTTCCGCAGCCGGCGCGCGACTACGTCATCGCTCATCCGACCGATCCGGTGCTCGTCGAGGGTGATATTGCGGTTGGCACTGCGGTACCAGCGGACGTCAAACTGGTGCCGATCCCCGATAGTCCGGACTACGGCTACGTCTATGTGGATAAACAACCGGTTATCGTGTCGATGAAGGATCGCAAGATCGTCTACATGTCGAACTGAGTTGGCCGTCAGAGAGTGTTCTGATGGCGGAATGGCTGATCCCTATGCATCAGCCGTGGCTTGGCCGCATGACCCCTGGAG
>NZ_JBFUMG010000321.1:0-5133 GCF_054049495.1 Phyllobacterium sp. P5_D12
TCAATGGTGTGGAAGCGGCGCGACAAATCCGGCTGCACAGTCCGAAGACCGAGGTCCTGATATTTACCCAGCACGATAATGAAGCGCTGCTGCGCAACATACTTGAAGCGGGCGTGCGCGGCTATTTGCTGAAATCCGATGCCACGCAATATCTCATCCAGGCAGTGGAAGCATTGGAGCACCGCCAGCCGTTCTTTACCAAGACGGTGTCTGACATGCTCGTGTCATCCTATCTCGCTAAATCCGATGCTACGTCGAGTATTCTCACCTCGCGCGAAACGGCAGTGGTCAAACTGATCGCCGAGGGCCATAGCAACAAGGAGACGGCAGCGGTGCTTGGCCTTAGTGAGAAGACCGTCGAAAGCCACCGCGCGGCTGCGATGCGGAAACTGGATGCCAAATCCACCGCGGCCCTTGTTCGATATGCCATAAGAAACCGGTTGATCGAGGCTTGACGATGGTTTCGCGCAAAATGGTCAAGCATTACCATTACTCACCCGCCGCAATTTCCTCGAGCGAAAGCATCGACATGAATTACATCTCCGGAGCGACTGAGCTTCCGCGGCGCAGTCGCTTGGCCGCATTGCCGGTGCTTGGGCTGCTCACGCTCGCATTGGCCGGTTGCGCCGGGCATGCCAAGGGTGTGATGGCGCCAGTGGCCGTGACGGGTGCAACCGGTGGCTCAACGGTCGACATGCTCGTGGTGACCAGCCGCGTACCCTCGCACGATCCGGCGACGTTGTTTACGGGGGAGCGCAGCCCGACGCCCTATTTGACGGATATCACCGTATCTATCCCTTCCGATGCCAAGCGCAAAGCGGGAACAGTCCAGTGGCCGAAAAAGGTACCGCCGAATCCGGAAACGGACTTTGCCGTGACAAAAGTGCAGCAACTGCATTCCCCCGAAGAGGGACGCGCCTGGTTCCGCCAGCATGTCGTTAACGGGCATGCGATGGTCTTTGTCCATGGCTTCAACAACCGCTACGAAGATTCGGTTTTCCGCTTCGCCCAGATCATCCACGATTCCAAGGCTCAGGTGACGCCAATCCTGTTTACCTGGCCCTCGAGGGCACGCATCTTCGATTACAATTACGACAAGGAGAGCACCAACTTCTCGCGTACTGCGCTCGAACAGGGACTGCAAACGCTTGCCAAGGACAAGGACGTCAAGGAAATCACAGTCATGGCCCACTCGATGGGAACATGGCTCGCCATGGAATCGCTGCGGCAGATGGCGATACGCGACGGCCGGGTGCAGCCCAAGATAAAGAACGTGATCCTTGCCTCACCCGATATCGATGTCGATGTCTTCGCAAGGCAATGGAACGAACTCGGCAAGGATAAGCCGAAAATCACCATCTTCGTGTCGCAGGACGACAGGGCCTTGAAGGTGTCGCGGTTGATCTCGGGCGACGTCGATCGTCTTGGTGCGATCAATCCGGCGGCGGAACCTTACAAGACCAAGCTGGAAGCGGCCGGAATAACCGTCGTGGATCTGACGCAGGTCAAAACCGATGACGGGCTGCGCCACGGCAAATTCGCCGAAAGCCCGGAAATTGTCCAGCTCATCGGACAGCGGCTCGTGACGGGACAGACGCTTACCGATTCAGACGTTTCCTTCGCTGACGGCGTGACGGCGGTCGTGGCGGGAAGCGTCGGCACCGTGGGCAAAGTCGCCGCCACGACCGTGACCGCACCGCTCACCGTGCTCGAGGGCAACAAGATCGAATATAGACGCCCTAAATCCGACAGGTTGAACGAGACCCTGAACAGCAAGGCACCCACGCCCGAGCTTAGCTACTGAGCAGGGATGGGGGCCCGAGCGTGTCCGTAACTGCCCGACTTCGCGGTGGGTGCAAGGGAGAGCGAATTCGTCAATCGCCGGTCCCGCCCGGGCGAGGCAAGGGGAAGGGAGGCAACCCCGTGCCCTTGGCGATGCTGGTCCAAAATAGCGCCTGCAGCACCGATGTTACAGTAACATCGTTGCAAGAAATTCGGCCTCGACGCATCTTTGTTGCCTGAAGGCGTTTCTCGCGCCAATTCCAGCAAAAACCCTGAAACAGGTTTACTGCATGAAACGCATACTGCCAGCTCTTTTGATCCTGCTCTGCGCCTCCGAGATCGCCGCGGCCGAGCCGCTGCAATCGCGCATGCTCCAGCGCCAAACGGCCCGCGCCATCCGCAATGCGGGGTTCTGGTGCGACAAGATCACTGATGCCAGGATCGACAAGGCGCGATCCGCTGGCGGCCCCACGATCGTGCAGGTGACTTGCGATGACAAAACGACATTCGCGCAATACAGCCTGACAATGAACGCTACCAACAGCAAGGTAACGAAAATCGAACCTTGGAAGTGAACCGTCCAGGTTTCGTAGCCAAGAGACGTTACTTTTAGTTGGACGCGTCAGCCACCGGAGCAGGCAGAACAAAACCTGCCTTCGTCAAGCCGGCTCCAAGCTGGTCGACGATCTCCGGCGAATAGTGGCGGGCCGCCATATCGGAGCGAAACGACGCGGGGAAGTGCTTGCGCTTGGCGTTCAGCTGTTTTGCCGCTTCGTTTATATCTGCGGCATTCTTCATCTGGCCCGCTGCCGCAAGTTCGAGAATGTTGGCAATATAGTTTTCCGACCTGCCCATCTGCTGCACGCGGAGCAGCGCTTCCGCAAATTCTCCGCGCCGGTAAGCATCAAGCGCAAGCGTGAGCCCGGCATCGCTGGGCGCGGCACCATCGATCATCCCGGCTTTGACTGCCATTCCCACACCTTCCGCCCATCGGCCTACGGCGAAAAGCATAGCTCCTAGCCGGGCCGGGATAAGGTTATTGCCGGGATTGAGTCCCATTGCACGATATCCGGACACGAACGCCGCTTCCGTCTGACCATTGCGGAATTGAGCCAGCATTTGCGCATATCCGGCGCGGTCGGACATAGGGGCGAGCGAAACGGCTTTATTGGCCAGCGTCAGTGCCTGCGCAGTCAATTCGGTCGGCACTTCAGGCGCGTCCAGCTCAAGATTGACGATTGCGAGTTCGGCGTTGATGTCTGGACTGTTCGGTGCGTCCAGCAGTGATTTACCGAGGCAAGTTTGCACCTCTTGTAACAGGCCTGTATCGAGCTGTTCGAGAGCCACGGCAGACCGCAGGACGCAGCCATTGCCAAACGTCGGCGACCTCAGTTCACGCGTCAACTCCAGGCTGTTGATCACGCCGCGTGTGCCGGCGAACCGGTTTGCGAGGTCCGTAATCAGTTCGTAGCGAACGTCGATACCCGCCCTTCTGTCGACCTCGACGCGCTCGACTCCGGAACGCAGGGCTTCTCCCGTCACAGGATTGACAACCTGCCACCACACCGCACGGTCGTGGTCGTCAGGGTGATATTTGAGGATCACATGATAGCGAGTATCCATTCGACTTTGGGAACCGAACAGGGACCCGGCTGCCGATCGGATCCCGCCCGTTTCCGACACCATGTCTCCTGCCGCAAGCTTGAGCGTCTGATACTGCGACAGGGCCGTCATCAGATAATCGCGGATGAGCCCGGCCTCGATGTCCGTCTGGTCACCGGCCAATTTCATCTCGATGGCGACATTTGGCTTTTCCGAATAAACAGGCCCCCTTCCGGAAAGAAACCACAGGAAACCACAAGCGGCCGCCACAAGTCCTGCGAGAACGAGCCGCCGATCTAAGATCCTGCTCTTCCAGCCGGAATTTGTACTCCCGATTTCGGGTGCATCAAGAAGGTCGGCCTCGTCGAGAGTTTCAGTCTGGGGTGGGGCCTTGGTAAAAACAGGAATATAGCGTCCGCGCGGCAGCTCGATGCGGACGCTGCCTTCTTCGGCGTGAGCCTCATAATATTGGGCAAGAGAGGCGCGAAGCCGTGTCGCTTCTATGCGGACAATTGGATCCGTAGTGGGATCAAAACTGCAGGGGCGACCGAACACATCGACCGCGATCGTATAGGCCTTCACCGCAGCAGCGCGACCCTCGAACATTTCGCTGGCTACAAATCGCAGGAAATTCCTGTTGCGATCGGTCGAGTGAAACTGGGGATCGGACAAGAGCCTGTCCAATTCCTGCTTCGCCTCCTGTTCGGTGACCTCTTCGGTTTCCGTTGCGTCGATATTGACGTCAACTTCCATGGCAGACCCCCGTGCTTCAGCCTGGAACAGAATTGAACGGAACAGGCCAAGAAGCCATAGGGTGAATACCCCAGGTTGCACCGGAATTATACTGAGACACTTAGTTTAAACAGGATTGATCAGGAAACAAAGAGCTACGTCAGATTGATTGGTCAAGGCATTTTGCTGCGCGCCGCAATGCAGATATCAATAACTTCGTTTTCGATATCGGAACACAATGTCTCGTATTCCACCAACAGTCTGTCGTCCGAGGAGCCATTTCGCCGCAAGCGGTCAAGGGTTGAACTTGCTTCGTCGAACGCGTCGCAGAGGCTTACCAAAGTAGAATTCCGGGTACTGAGCATCTGCAGCTGCCCGCGCATCGCGGGCAGTTTGAGCATCAATTTCCAGAGTCCCCTTTGGGATGAAGCCGTTGACATTGCCGATGCTGAACCTCCGCTTCCGTCGTAAACTAATCCATTCGAGCTATATGCCGCCAAAAGGCAAGCGAACCGGCAATTGTGCAGAACACCCGGTTTCTGTCCGACGATAGTGCATAATTGATGCTCGCCGCGGGAGTACGTTACGGTAAAAACCGCGGGGACAGGTCCTAAGGGGCGGAAAATATTCTGATCATGTTCAACGTGGAGGTATGGCCTTGTCTCTTCTGGCCCCGCCTTTGTTACCGTTACGTACTTACAAACGGCCACTCCACTGGCGAACGTGTCCGCGACGAACAAGGCCAATGACCTTCATGGAACATGCGAATTCAAAATCCCCGTCCGATGCGATTTCGGTGGACTTGTCCGCGCGGCGCACTGGAATGTCATTCCAGCGGACACGGATGAGCGCCGACCGCACCTTGATGTCGGTGATCCGCACGTCCCTCTCACTGATCGGCTTTGGATTTACAATATTCCAGTTCTTCGAGAAGTTGCGCGATGCGGGCACACTTACCCATGCCGGGGCGCCGCGTAGTTTCGGACTGGCGCTTGTCCTTCTCGGCATATGCATGCT
>NZ_JBFUMG010000322.1:0-5127 GCF_054049495.1 Phyllobacterium sp. P5_D12
GGGATAGGGATGGCAGCCTCACCTTTGGCGAAGTGAACGGTTTCCTCGACGCACAATCGCCCATTGCAAAGCCGGCGGCCGAGGGCAGTGTGCAGATYATCGAATGATTTGAGTCCGCGTGAAAATCACCAATTGGTGCGCGCGTTCTGACAGGAATTGGCGGGTGGTATAGCATACTGTTTGCTGCAACGGAGACAAACGGCCGGGCCTGCCAATCTGCGTCCGTTCTGGCTTCACGAGGTGTGGCTTGCAGCCGCGTTGCGCCACCAAGGCAAAATCCCGCCATCATCCGTGGATATCAAGCCCTCCAGAATTGGAAAAACCTGCATTAATCACTATATCTAATGCGGTAATGGGGCCATGATTCGCCCAAGCTATGCTATAAGGACGGGCGCGCCAGTTCAGGCGTCAGGAAAGATTGAATTTTATATGAGTGATACACCCGAGATGACAGTCGAATCCTCACCGGAATACGGTGCGGAGTCCATCAAAGTCCTCAAGGGGTTGGATGCTGTACGCAAACGCCCTGGAATGTATATCGGTGATACGGATGACGGATCCGGCCTTCACCACATGGTCTACGAAGTCGTCGACAATGCCATCGACGAAGCGCTGGCGGGCCACGCGACGCGTGTCACCGTGACACTGAATCCCGATGGTTCCTGCACGGTGACCGACAACGGCCGCGGTATCCCGACCGATATGCACTCCGAAGGTGTTTCCGCAGCGGAAGTCATCATGACGCAGCTGCATGCCGGGGGTAAGTTCGATCAGAACTCCTACAAGGTTTCCGGTGGTCTGCATGGCGTTGGCGTTTCCGTCGTCAATGCGCTCTCTGTCTGGCTGAGATTGAAGATTCGCCGCCAGGGCAAAATCTACGAGATGAGCTTCACCCATGGCGTCGCCGATGCGCCATTGCGGGAGACGGGCGATTCCGATGGGTTGACCGGAACGGAAGTTTCGTTTCTGCCATCGACCGACACATTCACCATGGTGGAGTTCGATTTCAAGACACTCGAACACCGGCTGCGCGAACTCGCTTTCCTGAATTCGGGTGTGCGTATCCTGCTCTCCGATCGCCGCCATGCCGATCCTGTCGATCTCGAACTTTTCTATGAGGGTGGACTGACCGCCTACGTCAAGTATCTTGACCGCAGCAAGAAAGAGCTGGTCACCGAGCCAATCTATATTCGCGGCGAGCGTGATGACACGGTGGTTGAAGTCGCCATGTGGTGGAATGACAGCTATCACGAGAATGTTCTCTGCTTCACCAACAATATTCCGCAGCGCGATGGCGGCACACACCTCGCCGGTTTCCGTGGCGCGCTGACACGCCAGATGACCGGCTATGCGGAAAACACCGGCCAGGCCAAGAAGGCCAAGGTGACGCTCTCCGGCGATGATTGCCGCGAGGGTTTGACCGCAGTTCTTTCCGTCAAGGTTCCAGACCCGAAGTTTTCCTCGCAGACCAAGGACAAGCTTGTTTCGTCCGAAGTGCGCGCGGTCGTGGAAAGCCTCGTCAACGAGGCGCTTTCGACTTGGCTCGAAGAACACCCGGCGGAGGGCAAGGTCCTCGTCGAAAAGGTCATCCAGGCTGCCTCCGCTCGCGAGGCCGCTCGTAAAGCGCGCGACATCACCCGCAAGAATTCGCTGAGCATCAGCTCGCTGCCGGGCAAGCTTGCCGATTGCCAGGAAAAGGACCCGGCCAAATCGGAAATCTTCATCGTCGAGGGTGACAGCGCCGGTGGCTCCGCCAAGGGTGGGCGCTCGCGCCAGAACCAGGCGATCCTGCCGCTGCGCGGCAAGATTCTCAATGTCGAACGCGTCAAGCTTGACCGCATGTTGTCATCCGACCAGATCGGTACGCTGATTCTGGCGCTTGGCACCAGCATCGGCAAGGACGAGTTCAATCCGGACAAGCTGCGCTATCACAAGATCATCATCATGACCGACGCTGACGTGGATGGCGCGCATATTCGCACGTTGCTTTTGACGTTCTTCTTCCGCCAGATGCCCGAGCTGATCGAGCGCGGCCATATCTATATTGCGCAGCCGCCGCTCTATAAGGTTTCGCGCGGAAAATCCTCGCAGTACATCAAGAACGAAGTCGCCTATGAGGAGTTTCTGATCGATTCCGGGCTGGAAGAAGCCGCGCTGGAGCTCGACTCTGGTGAGGTTCGCACAGGTCCCGATCTGCGCTCCGTCATCACCGATGCATTGGCTGTCCGTCATCTGCTGCAGGGTTTGAACACCCGTTATGACCGTKCGGTCGTTGAACAGGCGACCATCGCCGGTGCGCTGAACCCGGAAGCCATTTCCGACACAGTGCGAGCCCAGGCGCTGGTGACTGAGGTTGCCGGGCGTCTCGATCTGATCGCAGAGGAAACCGAAAAGGGCTGGAGCGGCCGCCTGGCGACGCCGGATGATGGTGTCGACGGCTATGTCTTCGAGCGTTCACTGCGCGGCGTCAAGGAAACTGTCACGCTCGATATGGCGCTGATCGGTTCCGCCGATGCGCGCCAGCTCGACCGCTATTCGGCGCGTCTGCATGACATCTATTCCAAGCCGCCGGTTCTGCGCCGCAAGGACAAATCGGATTCCGTTGCAGGACCGATAGCCTTGCTGGAGGCTGTGTTTGCCGCCGGGCGCAAGGGTCTTTCGTTGCAGCGTTATAAGGGTCTCGGCGAGATGAATGCAGACCAGCTCTGGGAAACGACGCTGGATCCCAACGCCCGCTCATTGCTGCAGGTGAAGGTGAATGATGCCACCGACGCCGACAGCCTGTTTTCAAGATTGATGGGCGACGATGTCGAGCCCCGGCGTGAGTTCATCCAGGATAATGCGCTGAGCGTGGCCAATCTGGATGTTTAGTTGTTAAACATTATGCGGACGTTTCATCGCGGTTTTGCTCATTTATTCTTCGAGCCAAGGGTTAGTGACGGCAACACCAGCGGCGGTAAATGGGCGGGTGTCGCGAGTAGCAACGGTAAATCCATTGGCCATAGCTATCGCGGCAATTTGGCCGTCCGCCAGTGCGATGGTGCTGCCTGAAACGCGCGCGCGACTGACAAGAGGCGCGTAGGCTTTAGCAGCGGCTTGGTCGAACGTCAGTATGCGCGACCCGAAGAGATAGCTCATGAGGTCGGAGAGTGCGTTGTCCAGACCTTCTTTACGCTTGCCGCTCGGCAAAATCGCTATTCCCAATAGCAACTCGGCCATACTTGTGGTCGTGAGGTAAAGCGTTTCTGCCGCCTGCCTGTCGAGCCAAGCCAAGACAGCAGGACTGGCGTTGGGTTTCATCGGTTCTGAAACGACATTTGTGTCGAGTATGATCATTCAAACTTTGCCGGTTTGGCGGGTGTTTGGTCGCGTCGTACGTCGAGGTCGAGACCGCCAAATCGACGGCCAAATGCAGCAAGCTCCGAACCAACCTTAACGCGGTCCTTCGGACGGATTGCCTCCTCAAGTATCTCGCGGATTTCCGCCTCGGTACTGCGACCGTGCTGAGCTGCGCGTAGCTTCAGCGCGCGGTGAGTTTCCTCTGGCAGATTTCTAACAGTGACAGCCGGCATATTGGTCAACCTCCTGAGCTTTATGATATCATATGGTGGGGTTTGATATCAATACGCGGCCGAGAGATAGTTTCACATCTCAGGCGCGACAGCCACGATCCACAGGTTGTGCCAGACAGCTACTCGTCAGGGGTTTGCAACGCAGGGGGCTTTTTATACTTTTGTACAACAACTCTCTTGCCTGTTCGCGGGCATCATGATCTTTTGTCGAAAAAGGGCGATGGGCGCCGAGGGGTCGACAAAAGATTACCCGGCGAACATGTGGCCTTTTTTCAAGTCAATCTGATCGGGAATTGAAATGCAGCCTGTCTTCGATGGTCACAACGATGTGCTTTACCGGTTGTGGAAACATTCGAGAGACGGGGCGGATCCGGTTCAGGAGTTCATCGAAGGCACCACCTCCGGGCACATCGACAAGATCAGGGCGCTCAAGGGCGGGTTGATCGGCGGGCTCTGCGCCATCTATGTTCCATCCGGTGATCTTGCCTTCAAGGCGCCAGACGCCAATGGCCATTATTCTACGCCGCTCGCAGCGCCGCTGGAGCGAGCCCCATCCCTCGACATTGCGCTGGAAATGGCCTCGATCGCGCTGAAGCTCCAGCGGTTCGGCGGCTGGAAATTATGCCGCAGCACGGCCGAGATTACCGAGTGCATGCAAAGCGACATGTTCGCTGCGGTGCTCCATATGGAGGGCTGCGAGGCGATTGGCGCCGATCTTGCCGCGCTCGATGTGTTCTACGCCGCCGGCTTGCGTTCGCTCGGTCCAGTGTGGAGCCGCAACAATATCTTCGCCCACGGTGTGCCCTTCGCCTATCCGATGAGCCCGGATACGGGACCCGGACTCACCGCGATCGGCGAAGAACTGGTCAAGGCCTGCAATCGTCTCGGCATCCTCATTGATCTCGCGCATATCACCGAAAAGGGTTTCTGGGATGTGGCGCGGATCAGCGATCAGCCTCTTGTCGCCAGTCATTCCAATGTTCACGCGCTGACGCCTGTCGCGCGCAATCTGACAGACAAGCAGCTTGACGCCATACGAGAAAGCCGGGGGCTCGTCGGGCTGAATTATGCGGTGGCCATGCTGCGCCCCGACGCGCGTRAGAATGCCGATACGCCGCTGACCGACATGGTCCGCCACATCGACTACATGGTCAACCGCATGGGTATCGATTGCGTAGCGCTTGGTTCTGATTTCGACGGTGCTAAAATCCCCGGCGAGATTGCCGATGCGAGCGGCAATCAAAATCTTGTCGCGGCGCTGCGCGACGCCGGATATGCCGGAGATGACCTGGCAAAAATCTGCCACGAAAACTGGCTGCGGGTATTGCGCTCGGCCTGGCACGAAGAAAATTAGAAAAGTGAAATTGCTCATAAACAGGGAACCAGAACAATGTTGATGAACCAGATAAACCCGAAATTCCGGCTTCTGCTTGGCAGCGCGGCGCTGTCCACGGTGTTGCTTTCCGGCGTACCGGCATGGGCCGAGACGCCAGCCGATACTCTGGTCGAAGCCTTCGCCATCGATGATGTGATAACGCTCGATCCTGCTGAAGCT
>NZ_JBFUMG010000323.1:0-5115 GCF_054049495.1 Phyllobacterium sp. P5_D12
GTGGGAAGCGCGTCGCGGCGGCCCAGAGCTTCGAGCCTCAAATTCTTCTTCAGGTCTTTGATAGAGGAAAGGTGCTTCAAGCGGGTGACTTCATGAGGGGCTGGAAGCTGGAGTCCAGCTCGGATGAGCACAAAAATTCAAAGCGGCGTCCACACAACCGATGGAGAAGTCGATCCCGGGAACCTACAAAGTAGGTGGGTGCCGTGTGAAGAAGCCCACGGGCCTCCTCAGGGACAGCTCCCTAAGGGATCATTAAGGCCCCGGGGAATATGTCTCTCCTGTCGAGAAGCGCAGAACGCCAACCCAAATATAGGACGGTTGGTTGGATTGCACCAGTAGGGTTGTCGGCTAATTTCAACCTCTTGCGCTCATTAATTCGCAACCCTAATCTCGCGCCTGGCAGATCAGGAGACAAATATAAATGAGCGTTCAAATCCGCCCCTTGCAAAAATCCGACGAATCCCAGTGGCGGCGGCTTTGGACTGCTTATCTCACCTTTTATGAGACCACAGTGCCTGAAGAGGTCTACCAAACGACATTCGCGAGGCTGACTTCCGGTTCCAGTCACGAGTATCGCGGCTTCATCGCCGTGTTTGAAGGCAAATCTGTCGGGCTAACGCACTACCTGTTTCATCGGCACAACTGGAGCATAGAGGATGTTTGCTATCTTCAGGATCTCTATGCCGACCCCGACGTGCGCGGCAAGGGTATCGGTCGCGCATTGATCGAAGCCGTCCATGCCGAGGCCACCAAGGCTGGTGCCCACTCGGTCTATTGGACAACCAACCAGGACAACAGGACGGCACGCCAACTCTATGACAGGATCGCGAAAGTAACACCTTTCATCAAGTATGTGAAAATGGTTTGAGCATCCGGCGCGCTCCAATCACACGGCCCGCCGTTGTTTGCCAACCCTGCCATTTCCCGTTCAAGTTGTATTCTTCTGCCAAGATTGTTACCGTCCCGTCCACTCATCAAGCCGTCGAACGTACGGACCAACAGGGTTTCGGAACTAATCCACCTCAAGTGCATTTCGCAATACGAGCCATGGGAGTTGAGCGTTGGCGCCAAGAGCAAACTGGAAAGGCTTTCTGAAGGTTGCGGAGCTTTCGTGCCCTGTAGCGCTTTACACCGCAGCCTCGACCTCCGACCGCATCGCCTTTCACACGTTGAACCGTGCGACCGGCCATCGGGTTCAGCGTCAGTTCATTGATTCCGACAGCGGTAAGCCGGTCGAGAAGGAAGATCAGGTCAAGGGCTACGAGGTTGGCGACAACGATTACATCGTGCTTGAGCCCGAAGAGGTTGCTGCTGCGGTTCCCGAGAGCGACAAGACGCTATCAGTCGAAGCATTCGTCGCCACGGACGATGTGGACGATATATATTTCGACAAACCATATTATCTCGCACCTAGTGACAAGCACGGCCAGGAAGCCTTTGCCCTCATCTGTGAGGGCATGAAAGACAAGAAGGTGGCGGCGCTTGCCCAAACGGTGCTTTTCCGCCGCGCTCGCACGCTTCTAATCCGTGCCGCAGGCGGTGGACTGGTCGCCAACACGTTGCATTTCGATTACGAGATCCGCTCAGCCAAGGATGCGTTTAGCGACATCCCTGAGATGAAGATCACGGGCGAGATGCTGGACCTAGCCAAGCATATTATCGGAACGAAACGCGGCAGCTTTGACCCTTCCGAGTATAAGGATCGATACGAGGCCGCTCTTGCCGAACTGGTCCGGGCTAAACTTGAAGGCAAGCCGATCCCCAAGAAGCAACCCGCCAAGTCCGAGAAGGTCGTCGACCTTATGGAGGCGCTGCGGCAAAGCGCGGGGGCAGGAAAGAAAGAAGCGAAACCCAAAAAGACGCAAGCCCGCAAACCCAAGGCGGAACCCGCACGGAGGAAGGCGAGCTGATTTATGGTTGCGCTTGAAACATACCGGAAAAAACGCGATTTCAAGACAACGTCAGAGCCAAAGGGGCGCAAGTCGCGCAAGGCCGGTAATAGTTTCGTCATCCAGAAACACGATGCGACGCGACTTCACTACGATTTACGCCTTGAAATGGATGGCGTTTTAAAGAGTTGGGCCGTTACACGCGGCCCAAGCCTGGTACCGAGTGAGAGGCGGCTCGCGGTCCACGTGGAAGACCATCCTTTGGAGTATGGCGGCTTCGAGGGCACGATACCCAAGGGCGAGTATGGTGGTGGTACTGTCATCGTCTGGGACCGTGGCACCTGGACCCCGGTCTTTGACCAGAAGTACGGTTATGCCAAGGGCCATCTGGAGTTCGAACTTCACGGCGAAAAGCTTTCAGGGCGTTGGCATCTGGTTCGCATGCATGGCAAACCGCGCGAAAAGCGCGAGAACTGGTTGCTCATAAAGGCGGAAGATGATGCAGCGCGTACTGAAAGCGATCCTGATATCCTTGAAGAGCGCCCTGAATCCGTGAAGACCGGGCGAGAAATCGCCGATGTCGCTGGCGAAGACCCCGGCTGGTCTTCAAAAACCGGCAAGATCGATAAAAAAAAAGCAGCCAATGGCAAAGCCGCCGCCAAAGCTGTCAAAGCACGATCTTCTGACACCCAAGCGGCGAATGTTCCCGATCCCTCAAAAATCGACGGAGCCAGGAAGGCACCCCTTCCGTCTTTTGTCGAGCCAACTCTGGCGACACTTGCGCCAAAGCCGCCTTCGGGCGAGCGCTGGATTCACGAGATAAAGTTTGACGGCTATCGACTGCAGGTACGGATCGAGGCCGGTCGGGTCAAGCTGTTCACTCGCAACGGCCTCGACTGGACTAAGAAGTTCGGCAAAGAAATCGTTGGCGCATTTCAAAGCTTGCCGATTGGCACGGCGCTGATCGATGGMGAGCTGGTGGTCGAAACAGCTGGAGGCGCGTCAAACTTTTCCGCCCTGCAAGCCGATCTCAGCGACAACCGCACGGATCGTTTCGTCTTCTACGTTTTCGACCTCCTCTATCTTGACGGCTTTAACCTGCAAGACTTGCCCTTGGTCGAGCGCAAGGCCATGCTTGAAAAACTGACCGCCGATGCGCCCGGATTGATCCGCTACAGTGGACATTTCGAAGAAAACGGGCCGCTTATTCTCGATCACGCCTGCAGGCTCAGCCTCGAAGGTATCGTGTCGAAGCTTCGCGACGCGCCATACCGCTCCGGCCGCGTCAAGGATTGGATCAAGGCAAAATGCTCACAACGGCAGGAATTCGTCATCGGGGGCTACGTACCATCCACCACATCGCGCAGGGCGATCGGCTCACTCGTCATGGGCGTTTACAACGGCAAGAAACTTGAACACGTTGGCCGCGTCGGAACAGGATACAGCGCTTCGGTGGCAGAAGATTTGTTTCGCAGGCTCGAACGCATTCGCGCGCCGGAGAGCCCCTTTGCCGAAAAGCTGAGCGCCGATGCGGCGCGGCAGGTGCGCTATGTGAAACCGCAACTTGTCGCTGAGGTGGAATTCCGCGCCTGGACGGCAGACAACAATCTGCGTCATGCAGCGTTCCGCGGCCTGCGCGAGGACAAACATCCAAGCGAAGTCGTGCGCGAGACGCCAAAGGCAAAGGCATCGCCACAACAAAAGAGGCCCACAGTGAAACTTACCCATCCCGACCGCATCTATTGGCCCGAAGAAGGCGTCACCAAGCAAGGTCTGGCGGACTATTATACCGAGGTCTGGAAGTATATTGCTCCCTTCATCGTTGCGCGGCCCTTGGCGTTGCTCCGGGGTCCGGAAGGCATTGCTGGCCAAACCTTTTTTCAGAAGCATGCGTGGAAGGGCCTCAATTCGAATATCGCCTTGGTCACCGATCCAAAAGACAAAGACGACGAACCGCTGATCAGTATCAATGATCTTGATGGGCTTATCGGTCTGGTGCAGTCGGCGGTGCTGGAAATTCACCCCTGGGGTTCGACGATTGCAGATTGGGAACGCCCGGACATCATCATCATGGATCTCGATCCGGGTGAGAATGTTCCTTGGGAACAGGTCATAGCAGGCGCATTTGAAACCCGGGAACGACTTGAACAGGCAGGTCTAGCCGCCTTCGTCAAGACGTCCGGGGGCAAGGGTCTCCACGTGGTGGCCCCGGTCAAACCCAAAGCTACCTGGCCGGAAGTCAAGGCTTTCACCAAAGCACTTGCCGATTCCATGGCGTCCGACAGTCCTGACTCCTACGTCTCGACGATCACCAAGTCGAAACGCACGGGCAAGATTCTCATCGATTATCTGCGCAACCAGCGGGGTATGACAGCAGTAGCGCCCTACTCTACCCGGGCGCGTCCAGGCGCCGCCGTTTCAATGCCACTCCAATGGGATGAACTGACTCCCGGCATTGGTCCGGCCTATTTCACGGCTTTGAACACGGCGACTCGTCTTGCCGCGATAAAACGCGATCCCTGGACCGATTTTCGTGCAGCAGCCGCGCCCATTGAAAAGCCTAAGACAAAAAGGAACAGTTAGCGTTTTTTCGATTTGCTTTCGCTGGCGATACTTTTCTTCAAAGCGTCCATGATATTGACGACATTGCTCGGAGGCTCCGAGATGCTTTCCTTTGCCTTTGCCGGACGCTTCTTGCCCTTCTTCTTCGCCGCAATAATCTCCAGAAGGCGATCTTGAACCGGATCATCAACCATTTTGAGATCCCACGGCTTCATCCGCTCATCGATCAGTGTCCTCACCAATGACATGAGATTGCTGTCGACCTTGTCATTCTTGATATCACCGAAGTACGCATCGCGATCACGCACCTCATCGCCATAGCGCAATGTCCATAAGACAATGCCGCGACCTCGCGGCTCCAGCATTACCGCGCGCTCCCGCCTGTACATAACCAGCCGCGAAATCCCGACCTGGCCGGTTGCCTCCATCGCATCGCGGATGACCGAAAAAGCTTCCTCACCGACCGGATCGTCCGGCGTCAGATAGTGTGGCTTGTCGTACCAGACCCAATCAATACTATCGCGCGGCACAAACATCGAAATATCGATCGTTCGCGTGCTCTCAAGCCCCACCGCCTCAATCTCGTCATCCTCGAGCATGACATATTCATCTTCGCTACGCTGATAGCCTTTGACCTCGTCGTCCTCATCCACCGGCTTGCCGC
>NZ_JBFUMG010000324.1:0-5105 GCF_054049495.1 Phyllobacterium sp. P5_D12
CGCTTTATGACGTCGGAGGAATGTGCATGATCCCGCTATAGCAAAGCATTCTGAAAAGAAGCCAAGCCGCAGACATCTGCGACCTGGCTTTCTTCCAATCCAACATGCTCAAGAAAAACTAGAACTCCATCTCGACAGGCATGGTGTTTACGCCATCGGACGGTAGTCGCGGGCTCGCTCACGCTCCCGTACCAGCTCATCTTCGGTGAAGTCAGCACTGTTTTCATCAAAGCCCTGCCAACCTTCCTCTCGATACATGGCGCGTCGTGTATTCAGGTCAACGGGAGCATTTTCATCGATGACGGAACGAGCAATATCAACCTGATGATCCTCGACGCGTGCCGAAACCAAAGTGCTGCCTCTACGGACACCTTCTGCATAAACGTGAGCGTCGTTTTCATCGACGCCTGCACTCGTCATTGAGCCGATTATTCCGCCTGCAGCACCGCCAGCGACAGCTCCTGCAACCGCACCTGTCGCGGTAGCGACAAGCCAGCCCGCAGCAACGACTGGACCGACACCTGGGATCGCCAACATGCCAAGGCCCGCTAGGAGCCCGCCTGCGCCGCCCACGACGGCACCGACGCCAGCCCCAGTTGCTGCACCCTCACCTGCGTTGGATTCATCAGTTTTGCCACTACGGCTGACGATGCTGATATTGGACGAGGAAATCCCTGCATCCTCAAGCGCGTTGACAGCGGTTTTGGCATCTTCGTGATTGTCATATAGTCCTGTGACAGTTTGCATAGTTCCTCCTGGTTATTGCTTGCTGAAAAAGTTATTTGGCGGCTTCGACAATGTTGCCTTGGAAATCGAGTTTTACCTCGACCGATTTGCCGTCTTTCATCGCGGTGCCCGTCCAGATGCCATCTTCACCCTTGGTCAAAGTACCGACGTCGGCGTAACCCTTGGCTTCGATGCGTTCCTTTGCCTGGCCCTCGGTGAAACTGTTGGCCCCTTCAACTGGGGCTGCCGGATTTTTTGTATCTGGTGTCGCGACTGCAGGCGTTTGAGTATCAGTTGCAGGTTTTGTTGCCTCTTGGGCGTGGGCCGCGGACAGCATCGAGAGAGCGCCGAGCGCGAGTGCTATACGTTTCATGGTGCCTCCTTATGTGATCGATGATCGATCAGTGGAGTGACAACCCTCCGTTGCTCCCAATGTTCCCGTCCTATGCGCAATGCGCCCGAAGTTTATTTTTACTCGTGCATGGAACCAGACGGCGGTGAGCAAATCTCGCCCAACTGCGATGGGCTAAATTTTCTCCCCTGCTTTCGAAACCGATATGCAATCGGAACTATCCACACATTTCCTCGTTTCAAAACTATTCTTCTCAATTCGAAGCCCTCTCCCGGAACAGCGGTCCAATGCGCCTCTTCACCTGCGACAACTGCAAGAACGTTGTCTTTTTCGATAATCGCCAATGCGTCCAGTGCAAATCCAGACTGGCCTATGAACCTGTTACTATGACAATGCGCGCGATCAGTTCCGAGGCCGTAGGTTCGTGGCGATTCGTGAGGGGCGAAAGATTAGATGCATGCATGTGCGCAAACGCATCCTTTGACGTTTGCAATTGGCTGGTCGATCCCCTGGCGAGCCGCGGTTTCTGCCTGTCCTGCCGTCATAATCGCCTGGTGCCATCCATCAAAACATCAGAGGGCCTAAACCACTGGCGCAAAATCAGTCGGGCGCAGCAACACCTCTTCTATTCCATTTTGCGCTGGAATCTTCCACATCCCGATCGCGATGAGGATCCAACGGGCGGCCTGGTTTTCGATTTTCTCGAAGATCAACATCTTCCCAGTGGAATGATTGTACCCGCAATGAGTGGCCACGACGAAGGTCTCATCACCATTCGTGCCGCCGAGGCCGATGACGCGACGCGCGAAGAGGCGAGGCAATCGGTCCATGAACTGTATCGGACGCTGCTTGGTCACCTTCGTCACGAAAGCGGTCATTTCATATGGAACAAGCTTGTCCGCGACGGCAATGACCTGGAGAACTACCGCTCAGTGTTTGGCGATGAGCGGGCAGATTATGAACAGGCTCTCCAGCACTATTATGCCAATGGTCCCCTCTTGGGGTGGCAGGAAAGCTTCGTCTCGGCTTACGCAAGCTCCCATCCGTGGGAGGACTTTGCCGAGTGCTTTGCACACTATATCCATATTGTTGACAGCCTTGAGACCGCGCGCGAATTTGGCGTCGCAGCAAAACCGCCAAAGCATCTGGCAATGGCAGCATCAATCAATTTCGATCCTTATCAAGCGGATAACGCCGAACAGCTTGTGAGCACCTGGGTCCCACTTAGTATCGCAATCAATTCTATACAGCGCAGCATGGGTCAATCCGATTCGTATCCATTCGTCTTGTCCTCGCCCGTTATTGTCAAACTCGAATACCTGCATCGCCTTGTTCAGAAGTTCGAGAAGCAACAAGTCATTCGCGGAGCATATGATTGCTGATCGTACCAAAGCAGGAGAAGCGATGATGCCTGCAGCCAAGGCGGACAAGGTCAATATTCCTGCCGACCTCGGCAAAGATCATCAAGCAAAGCTAAATGCGCCGAAAGCTGCCGGGAAGTCAGCTTTTGACAGATTGCACGTGGCCGATGAATTTAGCAGCGCATGAATCGGCGGTGGCATCGTTTTCCGGCTATACACTACTGGCGAAAAAGGGGAACTGAAAGCTTTCGCGGCCAAGACGCTCCYGACACTGAAGGAACATTTGGCGGAAGCCCAAACGTACACTGAAGCTTGGCATTGACATGAGAATCTGTGGAGTCGACCCATGTTCGAAGGCTTCGATCTCGAGCTAATCTCCCTGCGGGACGCCACGCTGCGCGTCCGACATGGCGGAAAGGGACCTCCCCTGCTGCTTTTGCATGGCCATCCTCGTACGCATACAACCTGGCACAAAGTTGCGCCGCTCCTGGCACAGTCTTTCTTTGTGGTTTGTCCTGATCTGCGCGGTTTTGGTCAATCGTCGAAACCTGTGGACACAGTCGATCACGCCGGGTCCTCCAAACGAGCAAAGGCCAAAGATTGCGTTGAATCAATGCATACGCTCGGACATGAAGAGTACTCCATAGTGGGACATGATCGAGGGAGATACACGGCTTTTCGGACTGCCATGGACTACCCTGACACAGTGAAGTCGCTCAGTATCCTTGATGGCGTTCCGATCTTGGACGCTCTGGAGCGAAGCGACGAGAAATTTGCCAAGGCGTGGTGGCATTGATTTTTCTTCGCCCAACAAGACAAACCGGAGCGCGCTATCCTGGCCGATCCACTTACTTGGTATGGCGGGTCCCCGGAAAAGATGGGCAATGGCAACTTCCAAGATTTTTGTGCAGCAATTCATGATCCGCAAACCGTGCATGGAATGGTCGAGGATTATCGCGCTGGCCTGAAGATGGACCGTACGCACGACGAAGAGGACCGCGTTGCTGGGCGCAAGATCACGTGCCCTACGCAGGTCCTGTGGTCGCAACATGACGATTTGGAATTTCGCTACGGCGACGTCCTGGATGTGTGGCGTGCATGGTCGACCGACTTATGCGGGCATGGCCTTCCGTGCGGACAATCACATGGCGGAAGAAATCCCCGAACTGCTGACGCGTGAATTGGCTGCGTTCCATGAGCGACATCAGTAACTTAAAAAAGGGTCTTGAACGTCATTATTAAGCTCCGTAACTGACCTCTGAACGCAATCCAGGGAAGTCCATTTTACCGGCCAAAATGATTCAAGTCTCAAAGGTGTGCCCGTCTCAGCCTAACGAGCGTGGGTATCGCAAATCGCACATGGAACCATTCCCTTGCCCTCGTACCGGACCTTGAATCATTGTTGCGGCATTACACGTCGCCGAACCGTGGGCCACTAATGCCGTCGATGTGAGGCGTGGTGCCACCCCGAGTGTTGGGGCGCTTCTAGAATTTCCTCACGGGACTTCTCACCCAACATTTCCAAGAGATGGGTCTTAGCCCGGTTTATTCTGCTTTTGATGGTTCCAATGGGGCAATCGCAAACTTCCGCGGCTTCGTCGTAGCTAGCACCCATGACACAAACCAGCATGATTGCTTGCCGGAAATCCGGATCGAGTTGATGCAATGCTGTTTCAAGTTCATGGCCCCGAATAGTCCATTCCTGGGATGGTGGCCGGGAGGGTCCGTTTTCAGCGATATCTTTTTCCCCGCCTGTGACCTCCCTCAGTTGGTGCTTTATCGCTGTATTGAACGTATTTCTCATGATGGTGAACAACCATGACTTCATGCTCGTGCCCGGAGTAAACTGGTGCAATGATCCGAGCGCGCGTTTGAGTGTTTCTTGGACAAGATCGTCTGCGTCATCGGGTTGCCGATAGAATGACCTCGCAAATGCCCTTAACGCTGGCACAAGAGTAACGAGTTCCGCTCTGCAGTTAATTTCTAACTGGAAATCTTGATAAACGGGATCGATTGCAGCCATATCTTGTCCTCTCTGGATAAGAGGACAATGCGTCGAAGAGATAACTCGTTCCTCCGTCGCCTGAACTGTACGCTACCGAACATTTCAGCTTTTTTGAGTCGTGGAAACCAAAGTGACTATTAACTCGTCTGTGGTCAGAAGAGCATGGTCGGCTCGCATGGTGCAATTGAGAGCGAGTGTTTTGAGCGGCATGTTTTGTCACCTTTGAACGCTCCGGGTCCGCGCAAAGTGGCCGAGCTACAGGCCACTTTGCTTGAATAATGAGGTCAGCGACTCTTGCTGCCCTCGCTGCCTTTCGACTGCTTGTCGGATGAGTTGCTCGATGACCCGCTCTTATCCTGCTTGTCGCTTGAGCTTTTTGAACCACCCTTGGTGCTTGATTTGCGGTCCTGACTATTTGGCATTTCTTTCCTCCATGTTGACTGGAAAAGTTCCAGTAGCCAATCAACCCAGCATGAGGAAAACTGTTCCGGCTAGCTGACCTTTGGTGCGATATCGCACCAAATCTCGTTTAGGACACGACATTGCCTTGAATCTCCATCAGTCGCGATGTCGCGCCTGCGGATCCGCCTTTAGTAGATCCGCAAAAAATATCGTTCCGATCAGCTCACCTGGCTCATTATAGACGCGAACGACCCAGCTG
>NZ_JBFUMG010000325.1:0-5104 GCF_054049495.1 Phyllobacterium sp. P5_D12
GCGCTAGACAGGCTTCGCCGGCGCTATGAAGAGTTGGGTGAAGTGATCGAAGAGCTGACTGACACGTTGGCGCGCTCATCCTCCGCCACGGAAAGGGTTCTCGAACCGGAATTGATCAGGGCTCGCAAAGAACTTGCATCCGTGGTCGAGCGCCTCAAGAGCCTTAGCGGCGAGAGCTCATCATAGTCGGCACGGCACGTTGTCATTGGCCGACAGAACCAAGATTAAAAGTTAGGGAACCGCCAAGGCTGGTTCCTGGAATCTAAAAGGTAGTACAATGCTGGAAATCAGAAACCTTCATGCGAAGATCGCAGATACGGACACCGAGATCATTCGCGGCCTGAATCTCACCGTCAAGGCTGGTGAAGTCGCTGCAATCATGGGGCCGAATGGTTCCGGGAAATCGACTCTGTCCTATATTCTTGCGGGCCGTAGTGACTACGAAGTCACCGAAGGTGACATTCTTTACAATGGCGAATCCATCCTGGAGCTCGACCCGTCCGAGCGTGCAGCCAAGGGCATTTTCCTGGCGTTCCAGTATCCGATGGAGATACCGGGTGTTGCGACGATGGAATTCCTGAAGGTGGCGATGAATTCGCAGCGCAAGGCACGCGGTGAAGAGCCGCTGAAAATTCCCGAGTTCATCGGGCGCGTGAAGACGGCAGCTGCATCGCTCGACATGGATATCGCCATGCTCAAGCGTCCGCTTAATGTCGGTTTCTCCGGCGGCGAGAAGAAACGTGCGGAAATCCTGCAGATGAAGCTGCTGGAGCCGAAGCTCTGCGTTCTGGACGAGACCGATTCCGGTCTTGACATCGATGCGCTCAAGATCGTTGCCGATGGCGTCAATGCGTTGCGGTCGCCCGATCGTGCGGTGATCGTCATCACCCACTACCAGCGTTTGCTCGACTATATCGTGCCGGACACCGTCCATGTTCTCTACAAGGGGCAGGTGATCAAGTCGGGCGACAAGAATCTTGCACTCGAGCTGGAAGAGAATGGCTATGCCGATATTATCGGTGAGGCAGCCTGAGGAATACGTCATGAATGTTCATACAGGACGCCAACCCACACCTGCTGAATCGGCACTGGTCGACTCTTTCGTCGACCGGATGGGCGAACTGCCGGGTGACGGTGAGATCGCCAGCGCCCGCGACAACGCCATTGAAGCGTTGAAGACGCAAGGCCTTCCTTCGCGTCGCGTCGAGGCTTGGCACTACACTGATCTGCGCACACTGCTGCGCAACATTCCCGTCTATGACGGGACCGCGGGAACCAACGCCTTGCCGGCGATTATCGCAGGATCTGCGGTGGCGACCGTTTCCAACGGTGTCGCGCTGACCCATCCACGTCTCGAAGGTGTCGAATTCACAAAGTTCAGTGATAAACTGGCCGATGGCTCGGTGATCCGCGAGCTTGCCATTCGTGACGGTGACGATGCGATCGGCCAAATCAATGCAGCCTATGTCACCGATGGCTGGGCGATTGCCTTTGCCGATGGTGTAGAACTGGAAACGCCGCTTGAATTGCAGAACGCCCAGCTTCGCGGCCAGGGGCATGTGCGTTTTCCGGTCAAGTTTGGCAAGGGTGTCAAGGCAACAATCATTGAGCGCCAAACCGGCGGCGAGGGCGAAGGTTTTTCAACCAGCGTCAGCAATGTAACCGTCGCTGATGATGCGGAAATTACCTGGATCATCCTGCGCGAGCAGGGCGTCGAGGCAACGCAGCTGGCGCAGTTCATTGCCAAGATTGGCTCCAATGCCAAATTGACGGTTTACGTCGTCAATGGCGGCGGCAAGCTCGTCCGCCAGGAAGTACATGTACTGGTGAAGGGTGAAGGTTCCGATTTCCAGTTACGCGGCGTCAACTTGCTCGGCGGCGACAGCCATACGGACGTCACGATGACGCTTGGACATCTGACCCCGAACACGACCTCGGTGCAGATCATCCGAAATGTCGTCACTGATCGCGCGCGCGGCGTGTTTCAGGGTCAGATCAAGGTCAACAAGATCGCCCAGAAGACCGACGCCCGCATGGCATGCAATACGCTGCTGCTTTCAGATGATGGCGAATTCGACGCCAAGCCGGAGCTGGAGATTTTTGCGGATGATGTGGCCTGCGGCCATGGTGCAACGGTTACAGAGATCGATGGCAATCATCTGTTCTACCTGCGTGCACGCGGCATCCCGGAAAATGAAGCGCGAGGTCTTCTGATCAAGGCTTTCGTTGCCGAAATCGTCGAAGAGCTGGAAAACGAGCCATTGGTCGAGGCACTTGAAGACATTCTCGACAAATGGCTCGCGGCACACGTCTGATCGACTGAACCTATATGGAAAGTGCGGCTATCATGGATACAAGGATCATTCAAAGCGGCTATGATGTAGAGGCAATTCGTCAGGATTTCCCGATCCTGTCGCGCGAAGTCTATGGCAAGCCGCTGGTGTATCTCGATAATGGCGCTTCGGCTCAGAAACCGCGTGCAGTGATCGATATGATCACACACACCTATTCCAACGAATACGCCAATGTGCATCGCGGGCTACATTTCCTGTCGAACGCTGCGACCGATGCCTATGAAAAAGCACGGGAAAGCGTCCGCCGGTTTCTGAATGCGGCGTCGGTTGATGAAATCGTTTTCACGAAATCCGCGACAGAGTCGATCAATACCGTCGCCTATGGCTATGGCATGCCGAATATCGGGGAGGGTGACGAGATCGTGCTTTCCATCATGGAGCACCATTCCAACATCGTGCCTTGGCATTTCATCCGTGAGCGCCAAGGCGCCAAGCTCGTCTGGGTGCCTGTCGATGAACAGGGTGCTTTCCATATCGAGGAATTTGAAAAGCGGCTAACCGACCGCACCAAGCTTGTCGCGATCACCCATATGTCGAACGTGCTCGGCACAGTGACGCCGATCAAGGAGATCGTCCGCATCGCCCATGCTCGCGGTATTCCGGTGCTGGTCGATGGCAGCCAGGGTGCAGTGCACCTGCCGGTCGATGTGCAGGATCTCGGTTGCGACTGGTATATTTTCACTGGCCACAAGATCTACGGACCGTCGGGCATAGGCGTGCTTTATGGGCGCAAGGAAATGCTCGAAGCGATGCGGCCGTTCCAGGGCGGCGGCGAAATGATTGAGGAGGTGACGGAGGATATCGTCACTTACAACCATMCGCCACACAGGTTTGAAGCCGGCACACCGCCGATCGCCCAGGCTATCGGGCTTGGTGCAGCGATCGAATATGTCGAGAAGATCGGCCGCGCCGCTATTCTCGCCCACGAAGAAGATTTGCGCGACTATGCACACCAACGTCTGCGCGAAATCAATTCGCTGCGTATCTTTGGCGATGCCAAGGGCAAAGGCGCGATTATTTCCTTCGAACTGCAGGGCATCCATGCCCATGATGTATCAATGGTGATTGACCGTGCAGGTGTTGCCGTGCGGGCAGGTACCCATTGCGCCCAGCCGCTATTGAAACGTTTCGGTGTAACATCCACATGCCGTGCATCGTTTGCGATGTATAATACAAGAGACGAGATCGATGTTCTCGCCGATGCGCTGGAAAAGGCGCGGAAATTCTTTGGGTGATGACAATGACTGACAAAGTCGAGACACTGGAAAAAGCTGAGACACCGATCGTTGAAACCAGTTCTGCAAAGGCTGAGGTCGAGACCGCGCCTGTGTCGGCTATTCCGGCCGACGAGCTGGCGCGGATGACCGATGATGTCATCGGTGCTTTGAAAACCGTATATGACCCGGAAATTCCTGCCGATATCTACGAGCTCGGTCTGGTCTACAAGATCGATATCGAGGACGACCGTTCGGTCAAGATTGAAATGACACTGACGGCACCTGGCTGTCCGGTTGCCGGCGAAATGCCTGGCTGGGTGCAGGATGCAGTCAGCGCGGTCGAGGGCGTGAGCTTTGTCGATGTCACCATGACATTCGATCCACCCTGGACGCCCGATCGCATGTCGGAAGAGGCGCAAGTCGCGGTCGGCTGGTATTAGGGCGCTTCGCAGCCTTCCGGTACGCTTTGTTCGAATGGCTGGTCTGATTTCTGCAGTGTTCCGTCCAATATGGAGAGCGGCACATAGGGAACGCCCTGGATCGCCGGGTTTGCGAGCCGCAGACGATAACAGCCGTTGAACACCGCGACGCTACCATCTTTACCCTCGGATTTGATCGCCATTGGCTGGCTCCAATAGGCTGAACCGGCCGCGCCTTCGCCGACAGCCTTACCAAACAGCACGCTGACCGATGCGGTGGTTTCATACCCCGCCTGAAATTGCGGGAATGGTTGCGGGGGACTGTCCGAGGCATAATAGCTGTAGGCGCGAGCATATTCTTGCCGGTTGATGGCATTGTAGTACGACTTGATCAGGGCTTCGGGGTTGCTCCGGTCATCAAGATATTCCGGGGGCGTCTGCGTTGCGGTTGCCGCCTGTTCCTTCGGTACCGGCGTTTCGGCAGGTGCAGGTGTAGTGGCTTCAGGCTGTTTCGCTTCCTGCGCGAGCCCTGGTACGATATGCAGCGATAACGCTGCTGCGCTGCAAAGAACGAGATGGCGATAATTCATGCTTTCAGCCCTCTGCGGATCGTGTTTATAGGCCTTGAACAGTTTGAACACTTGCAGTGACGGTTGTGTAACACTAACTATGTTATTCGAGGGATCGTTCCACCGATCTCGAACAAGAGAGATGAGAAATGGGTCGTTTTTCTGTCATGACGTTGACTGACGCCGCCGCACAGCGCGTGAGCGAAATCGTGGCGACGCGCGAAAATGCGCTCGGCATTCGCGTCGGCATCAAGAAGGGCGGCTGCGCAGGCATGGAATATATGATCGATCTTGTTACCGAAGCAAAAGCCGGTGATGATGTGGTCGAAAAAGACGGCTCGAAGGTTTTCGTCGCGCCGGAAGCTGTGCTCTACCTCCTAGGCACGCAGATGGATTTTGAAGTGACCAAGCTGCGCACAGGCTTTGTTTTCAACAATCCCAACCAGACTTCAGCCTGTGGTTGTGGAGAGTCTGTGGAATTGACGCCGGCCAAGCCGGAAACGCTGGCATCAGCCGCTTCCTGACCTTTTCGTCATGGATAATGA